>JAYVWK010000329.1:0-8802 GCA_043786185.1 Burkholderiales bacterium | reverse complement strand
CCGAACAGCACCGACATCGGCATTGCCACCGCGCCCATCTGGTAGCAAGCAACGTGCGCGACCACGGTCTCCGGGCGCTGCGGCAGCATGATCGCCACTCGATCGCCGCGCCGCACGCCGCGCGCGGCCAGCACATTGGAGAGGCGATTGGCGTCCGCTTGCAACTGCGCGTAAGTGAATGCGGTGCTGTGGCCCTGATCGTCGTCATGGATCAGCGCCACACGCAACGGGTCCGCAGCCCATTTGCCGCAGCACTCGTAGCCAATGTTGAAGCGCGCCGGGACCTGCCAGCGAAAATTGTTATACAGTGACTCGTATTGATCTCGGGCTTTCACCGCAGGTGATCTCCATGTCCGCCAGTCACGAATTTCGCCGCATCATACGCCGCCTCGCAGCGGCGGCTCTATTGCCCGCTCTCAGCGCTTGCGCCACGCTGCAAAGCCCCGGCGGCAACATCACTTATGTCGCCGTGCCGCTCCTGGGCCAGGCCTATGAGCGCGACATCTACAACCGCGAGGGCACCAGCTTCTACAACCCGCGCTGGGCCTTCGACCCCGACAGCCATCCGGCGGTGCGTCCTGCGACGGCCCGCGAGGGTGCGCAGCTTTCACCCTATCGGCCGGTCAGCACCCGCAGCTCGGCGGAAATCCGCGCCGACGGCCAATTGGCTGGCGCCGCGATCGGTGCGCTGGTGGGTGCGCAGGCGGGCAGCCGCACGGCCGGGATCGCGGTCGGCAGCGCAGTGGGCGCCCTGGCAGGCGGTCGCGCGGCCGACCCCTGCCAGCCCGCGTCCAACCTCGGTTCGGTATGGGGCACGCTTGCCGGCGGTTGGTTCGGCAGCCTCTTCGGCGGCGGTCGCGGGCGCGATTTCTGGATGGCGCTGGGCGCCGCCGGCGGCGCGACCCGCGGCACCGAGATGGGGGCTGAAGGGCGCCGCTGCCGCTAGTGTTGTGGCACGCCGCTCTCTTTTGGGACGCGTGCTTGGATGCCAAGCTTGTGCATGGCAACATGATGCGAAGACCGGACCCCCGGTGTTGGGCTGAACCAGCGTTTCCCGCACCGCAAGCCCCGGGAAAAGCCGGTTATTCGCGCGATGTGTGCTGCAGCGCCCGTGTAAAATGCTGCTATGCGCCAATTTTCCGCCGCGCCTGCAAGCGCGGCGTTTTTTCCGATGAAACCCAGCCGTACCGAATTCGTGCCCGTCCGCGGGCTGGCATATCACATGCGCCTGTGGGGCGATGCTGCCGCGCCCAAGCTATTCATGGTGCACGGCTGGATGGACGTCTCGGCCTCGTTCCAGTTTCTGGTCGACGCCCTCAAGCGCGACTGGTGCGTGATCGCGCCTGACTGGCGTGGCTACGGCCTGACCCAGCGCGTGGAGGCGGATGCCTACTGGTTCGCCGACTACATCGCCGACCTCGATTTCATCGTTCGCCATTACTCGCCGGATGCACCGATCCACCTGATCGGCCACAGCCTGGGCGGCAACGTCGTCAGCCACTATGCCGGCATCCGTCCCGAACGCATCGCGCACGTAGTCAGTCTCGAAGGCTTCGGCATGCGCCGCACCGATGCATCGGAAGCACCGGCGCGCTATCGCAAGTTCATGGACCAACTAGCCGCACCGCCCACCCTTAAGCCCTATGCCAGTTTCGACGAGCTGGCCCGCCGCATGATCAAGGGCAATTCGCGCCTCACCCCCGAGAAGGCCGCCTTCCTGGCACGCCACTGGGGTTCCGAGGTCGACGGCAAGGTCGTGCTGTTGGCCGACCCGGCGCACAAGATCGTCAATGCCACCCTGTATCGGGTTGAGGAAGCGGCCGCCTGCTGGGAGGCGATCACCGCGCCGACCCTCTTGGTGGCGGCGCGCCAGTCGGAAATGCTCACCAAGTGGATTGACGAGGCCGAGTATCGCCGGCGCCTGTCGCATTTCCGGCATCACACCGAAGCCACGATCGAAGACGCCGGCCACATGCTGCACCATGACCAGCCACGGGCGCTGGCCTGCTTGATCGAGGATTTCATCGCGCCGATCCCTGGCCAGGGCGTGGCGCGGCCGTGAACGTCGACCTGCACTCACACTCGATCGCCTCCGACGGCCTGCTCAAGCCTGCCGCGGTCGCCGCGCGCGCCAAGCAGGGCGGGGTCGATGTCTGGGCGCTCACCGACCATGATGAGACAAGCGGTCTGGCTGAAGCGCAAGAGGCAGCCACGGCACTGGGCATGCGCTTCATCCCGGGCGTCGAGATTTCGGTGACCTGGCGCCCCAGTCCGGCGCAAAAGGACCTCACCATTCACGTGGTGGGCCTCAACATCGACCCGCACAATGCGCAGCTTGCCGCGGGCTTGAAGGGCATTCGCAGCGGCCGCGACGAACGCGCGCGGCGCATGGCCTTCGATCTGGAGATCGCCGGTGTGCACGGCGCGCTCGAGGGGGCGAAGAAGTACGCAATCAACCCGGAACTGCTGTCGCGCACCCACTTCGCACGCTATCTGGTTGAAGCCGGCAAGGTGAGCTCGACCCACCAAGCATTCAATCGCTACCTGACCGAGGGCAAGCCGGGCTACGTCGAGCACGATTGGGCCAGCCTGCCGCAGGCGATGGCATGGATCATCGAAGCCGGCGGCGTGCCGGTGGTGGCGCATCCCGGGCGCTACAAGCTCTCGACGCCGCAACTCAACCGCTTTTTCGCCGAGTTCCAGGAGCTGGGCGGTGGTGCCATCGAAGTCATGACCGGCAGCCACACCAGCGATCAGTACAACCATTTCGCCGAAGTGTGCCGCTGCTTCGGATTTCGCGCCTCGCGCGGCTCGGACTACCATGGTCCCGGCGAAAGCCGCGTCGAGCCGGGCAGCCTGCCCCCCCTGCCGCGCGACCTGACACCGGTCTGGCAGGACTGGTAAGGCCGAACGCGCAATCCGCGGCCAAGCCCGGATGGCCGCCGCGCTGGTAAGCTCCGAGGTCAGCGGGCACATGCGCGCCGGCCCAAACAATATAGGCTTTGATGCGCACCCTGATCGTAGGCGGCGGTGGATTTATCGGACTGAACCTCGCCCAAGCGCTGTTGCGCGCCGGGCGCGAAACCGTTCTGTTCGATCGTGCCGTGCCGCCGCAGGCGCTGACCGAATTGCGCGCCATTGGACCAGCCTGCACGGTCGTCGCCGGCGACGTGCGCGATGCCGCGCAGATTTCCGCCGCTTTTACAGGCGGCATCGACAACGTGGTCTATGGTGCGGCGATCACGGCCGATGCGGTACGCGACGCCGCCGACCCGGAAATGATCGGCCTTGTACGCGTGCTGCGCGCCGCGCGCGATGCCGGTGTGCGCCGCGTGATCAACCTGAGTTCGGGCTCGGCGCAGCGGCCTTTCCGGCCGGCGGCGGCCTGCTTGACGAAAGCGTGCTGCCAAATCCGCAATCCATGTACGGCATCACCAAGTTCGCCAGCGAACGCGTCGCCGCACGTCTGGCCGACTTGTGGCGACTTGACGTGAGGAGCGTGCGCCTGTCGGCCGCATTCGGACCGTGGGAGCGACTGACCGGGGTGCGCAGCACCATGTCCCCGCGATTCCAGATCGCCCTCCTGGCCCGAGCCGGTGCCACCGCGATCCTCGAGCGGCCCTGCCTGCGCGACTGCATCTACGCCCCCGACATTGCACAAGCAGCACTGCGCCTGATCGACGCGCCGGCGCCGGCGCACCCGCGCTACAATTTTTCCACCGCTGTCACTTACGCGGCGCTGGCCTGGGGCGAGGCACTGGCGGTGGCCATGCCGGGCAACGGATTTGCCTGTCGGCTGGCGCGCGCCGGAGAAAGCGGCAACGTCGCCTCGCACGGGCCTGTCGACCGCGCCTCGATGGCGACTGAGCGCGCAGGCAGTGACCTGGGCTTTACCGCAGCCTGGGGCATGCAGGCATCGGCCACCCACTATGCCGACTGGATGCGCAGTCATCCCTGGTGTTTCGAAGCGCACAAGGACGGGAGCGTGCCATGAAGTTGCAGGGACGGGTAGCAGTGATCACCGGCGGCGCCGGTGCGATCGGCGGTGCCAGCGCGCACCTGCTGGCACGCGAGGGCGCGCGCATCGCGATCGTCGATCATGTGGCGGAGGCCAGCGAAGCGGTTGCCGCTGCACTGCGTGCGAACGGGGCCGAAGCCATGGCCTGCGTCGGCGACGTGGCCGAGGTCGCCACCATCGAGGCGCAGGTGGCGGCGGTGCGTGAGGCCTGGGGGAGCATCGACATCCTGGTCACCGCCGCCGGCATTTCCTGCGGCGGTAGCGTGACCACCACTACGCCGCCGGACTGGGCCGCGGTGATGCGCACCAATGTCGACGGTACTTGGCTATGGTGCCGCGCGGTACTGCCGCTGATGCAGGCGGCCAGGCGCGGTGCCATCGTCACGGTGGCCTCGCAGTTGGCGGTCGCCGGCGGGCACCGCAACAGTGCATACATTGCCTCGAAAGGGGCGGTGATGGCGCTTACCCGCACCATGGCGCTCGATTATGTGGCTGACGGCATTCGCATCAATGCCGTGGCGCCAGGCGCGACCGATACGCCGATGCTCCGGCGCGCCTTCGAGCGCGCGCCCGACCCGCAGGCGGCGCGCGACCGCTCGCGACTGCGCCACCCGATGCAGCGCTTCGCCCGTGCCGAAGAGATCGCCGAAGCGGTCTTGTTCCTGGCCGCCGATAGCGCCAGCTTTGTCACCGGCGTGGTGCTGCCGGTCGATGGCGGCTGGCTGGCGGCTTAGACAGCGGCGCGGTCGATCCTTCAAGGCCGGCAAACAGGCCTTTCACTGCGTGCGGTCGCGTGTGAAGCTTGAGGGAAATTCCGGCGTCTGATAGTCCATCATCACGCGATCGTGATGTTCAATGTCGACCTTGAACAGGTCGCGGGTGATCGCGGCCGCGCTCTGCGGCGTCGATCACCAAAATATTGTTCACGCGTTCGCGCAGAAGCATGGAGGCCACCGCCAGGCCGCCTTGGCCGGCGCCGACGATCAGCACATCAAGCACCGCCTTGCCATCGACCTGGCGTGGCGGCATCCAGGGATGCTCGGGGTACTTGAGCAATTCCAGGACGCTGCGCACCTGTTGTTCGAGAGCGTCCAGGCCTCTGGTCGTGGTTTTTGCGAGGGCTTGCATCAATCCATCCTTGTCCGAATCGTCGAGAGCCTGGCCATGAGCGCTGCTGGCTGCGCGCGCAAGTGGCTTGATTTAAGTGCCGTTCCAACTGGCGTCGCGGCCCGGCATCGTCTTATCGATGATAATGCAGGTGCGGCGCGATTGTCGCTAAACGCTGAACAAGTCCCTGGAACGCAGACTCACAAACGTTGAGTCTTTTCGCTTCAACAGGTTGAAAAAGCGACTTTCTCGACCTATGGACTTGTCCAGTGTTGCCCTGCCAATGACCCAGTTTCTCTCGATCCACCCCACCCATCCACAGCCGCGCCTGATCGCCCAGGCGGCTGCGCTTGTGAAAAGCGGCGCGGTGATCGTCTACCCGACCGACTCCTGCTATGCCCTGGGCTGCCACATCGGCGACAAGGCGGCGGCCGAGCGCCTGCGCGCGATTCGCAAGGTCGATGAGACCCATCACTTCACTCTGGTATGCCGCGACCTGTCGGAGATCGCAAACTTCGCCCGCGTCGCCAATACCCAGTACCGCATGCTCAAGGCCGCAACCCCGGGCGCCTATACCTTCATTCTCGAAGCCAGCCGCGAAGTGCCGCGCCGGCTGGCGCATCCAAAGCGCCGCAGCATCGGCCTGCGCGTGCCCGAGCATGTGATCGCGCAGGCACTGCTCACCGAACTTGGCGAACCGCTGCTGTCGACCACCCTTATCCTGCCGGATCTCGAAGACCCGCTCAACGATGCCCTGGAAATCCGCGAGCGACTCGGGCGCCAGGTCGACCTCATCATCGATGGTGGCGCCTGCGGCCTTCTGCCCACCTCGGTGATCGACATGACCGGCGATGCGCCGCGGGTGGTGCGCGCTGGCGCCGGGTCCTTGAGTGCGCTGGGTCTGGACTGAGGCCGTTTGTTAAAATCCGCGCTGTGAACGAATCCCTGATCCAGACCGTCGCGATATTCGCGATTCCGGTGCTGTTTGCCATCACCCTGCATGAAGCCGCGCACGGTTACGCGGCGCGGCACTTTGGCGACGCCACCGCCGCCAACATGGGCCGCCTGTCGCTCAATCCGCTGCGCCATATCGATCCGTTCGGCACTATCGCCATGCCGCTCTTGCTTTACTTCCTCACCAACGGGGCGTTCGTGTTCGGCTATGCCAAGCCGGTGCCGGTCGACAGCCGCAACCTGCATCGCCCCAAGCAGGACATGCTGTGGGTGGCGTTCGCCGGGCCGGCCTCGAATCTGGCGATGGCCCTCTTCTGGGCTGTGTTCGCGCTGCTGCTGGTGGCGCTTGGCATCGACGAGCAGTTCTTTCAGGGCATGGCGCGGGCCGGTGTGCTAGTCAATCTGGTGATGGCCGCGCTCAACCTGTTTCCGCTGCCGCCGCTCGATGGCGGGCGCATGCTGGTGGCGGTGCTGCCCTATACCCAGGCGCGGCTGGTGGCGAAGATCGAACCTTTAGGCTTTTTCGTGGTGCTGGCCTTGGCCGCCACCAACCTGCTCAACTACTGGATGCTGCCTTTGCTTAACGTGATGCAAGCCGGCCTGGGCTGGATCCTGCATCCGCTGGCTGCACTGATTTAGTAGATATAAAACCTCATGTACGCCCAACGCGTTCTATCCGGCATGCGCCCCACCGGCGCCCTGCATCTTGGCCACTATCACGGTGTGCTCAAGAACTGGGCGCGCCTGCAGTCCGAATATCCCTGCCACTTTTTTGTCGCCGACTGGCATGCGCTGACCACCCATTACGACGAAGTCCATGTGATCGGGCAGAACACGCGTGAGATGGTGATCGACTGGCTGGCCGCCGGCATCGATCCGGCGCAGGCGGTGCTGTTCGTGCAAAGCCGGGTACCGCAGCATGCCGAACTGCATCTGCTGTTGTCGATGATGGCACCGCTCTCCTGGCTGGAACGGGTGCCCACCTACAAGGATCAGCAGGAAAAGCTCACCGAAAAAGACCTCACCACCTACGGCTTTCTGGGCTACCCCTTGCTGCAGGCCGCCGACATCCTGATCTATCGCGCCCAGCATGTGCCGGTGGGCGAAGACCAGGTGCCGCATGTGGAATTCACGCGCGAAGTGGCGCGCCGTTTCAACCATCTGTATGGCAAGGAGGCCGGTTACGAAGAGAAGGCGCTGGAGGCGGTCAGGCGCCTGGGCAGCAAGGGCGCGCGCCGTTACAAGGAACTGCGTGATCGCTACCAGGAAACCGGTGATGCCGGTGCGCTTACGGCCGGCCGCGCCCTGCTGGCCGAGGCCGCAAGCCTGGGTCAGAGCGATCGCGAGCGCCTGTTCGGCTACCTCGAAGGCGGCGGCAAGGTCATCTTAGTCGAGCCGCAGGCCCTGTTGACGGCGAGCTCGCGCATGCCGGGCCTGGACGGCCAGAAAATGTCCAAGTCCTACGGCAACACCATTGCGCTGCGCGAAGATGCCAAGTCGGTCGAGAAAAAAATCCGCACCATGCCGACCGATCCGGCGCGGGTGCGACGCAACGATCCGGGCAATCCGGACAAGTGCCCGGTCTGGGAACTGCACCAGGTGTATTCGGATGACGCCACCCGCGCCTGGGTGCGCGCCGGCTGCACCAGTGCCGGCATCGGCTGCATCGAGTGCAAGCAGCCGGTGATCGAGGCGGTGCTCCGCGAGCAGGTGCCGATGCATGAGCGCGCGCAAAAGTACATCGACGCGCCCGGCCTGGTCGGCGACATTCTTGAAGCGGGGCGCGTCAAGGCGACGGCCTTGGCCGAGGAAACCATGCGTGAAGTTCGCGACGCCATGGGCCTGGGCGGCGCATGATGGCGCCGCGTTCGCCGGTGCGGTCAGCCAAAGGCCGGTGCCCTGCGTTAGTCTTGCGATGAATACCGAAACCGCGCCCCCGAAAATCCTGGTGCGCCCGTCCAAGGCGGGCGACATTGCAGCGATCGCCGAAATCTACGGCTATCACGTCTTGAACGGCCTGGCCTCGTTCGAACTGATGGCGCCTTCGGTCAACGAGATGGGCAAGCGCCGCGCCGACCTGATCGGCCGCAATTTTCCCTATCTGGTGGCCGAGATCGGCGGCAGGGTGGTCGGCTTCGCTTATGCCAGCCTGTATCGCACGCGGCCGGCCTACCGCTTCACGCTTGAGGATTCGGTTTACATACACAAGGATTTCGCCGGCCAGGGTGCGGGCCGCCAGTTGCTCGACGCGCTGATCGAAGCCTGCGAGAAGATCGGCTGCCGGCAACTGATCGCGGTCATCGGCGACTCCGACAATGCGGCATCGATCAAGCTGCATGCGGCCGGCGGCTTCAAGCGCACCGGGACGCTCAAGGCGGTGGGCTTCAAGTTCGGGCGCTGGGTCGACAGCGTGATCATGCAACTGGCCATCGGCGAGGGTGCCAAGACCCTGCCGCCGGATTCAAGCCCCGGCAGGTGAGCGCGCGCCGCATGCGGCGTGCATGTCAGGTTTCGCGCTTGTCGGCCATATGCCGGCTTCGCACAATTGTTTTTCCAGGATTCGGACCTCAAGCATGCTTTCCACCGCAAACATCAGCATCCAGTTCGGCGCCAAGCCGCTGTTCGAAAATGTCAGCATCAAATTCACCGACGGCAACCGCTATGGCCTGATCGGCGCCAACGGCTGCGGCAAGTCGACCTTCATGAAAATCCTCGGCCGCGAT
>JAYVWK010000328.1:0-17139 GCA_043786185.1 Burkholderiales bacterium | reverse complement strand
GATCGAGGAGCCGATGGCGGCGGCGATCGGCGCCGAATTGCCGGTGTCGGAAGCCACCGGGTCGATGGTGGTCGATATCGGTGGCGGTACCACCGAAGTTGCCGTGATCTCGCTGGGCGGTATGGTGTACGCGGGCAGCGTGCGGGTCGGCGGCGACAAGTTCGATGAGGCGATCATCAATTACATTCGCCGCAACTACGGCATGTTGATCGGCGAGACCACGGCGGAGTCGATCAAGAAGAAGATCGGTTCGGCGTTTCCGGGTTCGGAAGTCAAGGAGATGGAGGTCAAAGGTCGCAATCTGGCCGAAGGCATTCCGCGCTCCTTCACCATCTCGTCCAACGAGATTTTAGAGGCCCTGACCGATCCGCTCAATTCCATCGTCTCGGCGGTCAAGTCGGCGCTCGAACAAACGCCGCCCGAACTGGGTGCCGACATCGCCGAAAAGGGCATGGTGTTGACCGGCGGTGGCGCTTTGCTGCGCGATCTCGACCGCTTGTTGATGGAAGAAACCGGCCTGCCGGTGATCGTAGCCGAAGATCCGCTCACCTGCGTGGTGCGTGGTTGCGGTATCGCGCTTGAGCGCATGGAAAAGATCGGTTCGATTTTCACCAATGATTGATGGGGCCGGCCAGGGTGAGAACCTGTATTGGTCGGGGTGAAATCGCTCCGCCCCGCGCGCATCGGGCGCACGTCCATGCCCGCCGCCGGCAGAAAACCGCGCTTGGCGCTTCAAACGCTCCGAGCTAGCGCCCCACGCCTAGGCTTGCAAGCCTGATGGAATACGCGCCGCCGCCGTTTTTCAAGCAGGGGCCCTCCGCGCTGGCGCGACTGGCCTCGTTCGCATTCCTGTCTATCGTCTTGCTGGTGTTGGACGCGCGCTTCAAGTTGCTTGAACAGGTACGTTTCGGCGTCGCCATGGTGCTTTATCCCCTGCAAGTCGCTGCGCGTGCGCCCGGTGACGCCGCGTCCAACCTTTCGGGCTACCTTGGTCGGCAGCAGACATTGCTCACCGAAAACGAAAAGCTCGAGCGCGACAGACTCAGCGCAGCCAGGGGTCTGATGCGCAGCGCGCAACTCGAAGCGGAAAATGCCAACCTGCGCAGCTTGATGGCGATGCGCGAGCGCCTGCCGGTGGTCGCGGTGGCGGCCGAAATGTTGTACGACGCGCGTGACCCGTTCACTCGCAAGGTGGTGATCGACAAAGGCATGCTGGCCAACATCAAGGCCGGTCAGGTGGTGATTGATGCCACCGGCGTGATCGGCCAGGTGACCCGCGCTTTTCCGGCTATATCCGAGGTTTCTTTGTTGACCGATCGCGACCAGGCGATTCCGGTGCAGGTGGTGCGAAACGGCCTGCGCGCGATTGCCTACGGTACGCCGGCCGGCGTCGATGGCGGCACCATGGAACTGCGATTTCTGGCAACCAACGCCGACGTACGGCCGGGAGACGCGCTGGTGACCTCCGGCATCGACGGCACTTACCTGCCAGGCTTGCCGGTAGCCACAGTATTGCGCATCGAGCGCGAAGCCGGCTATGCGTTTGCGAAAATCGCCTGCAAGCCCGCGGCTGGTGTCGACCGCTTCGGACAGGTCTTGGTTCTCACTGGCGAGAAGATTGTGTTGCCCGAGCTGCCGCCGGAGGCGGACGACAAGCCGGTCAGGGTCAAGCGCAAGAAGATGCGTGCCGAAATCGCGGAGAAAGAAGCTGCTGCAGCCAATGCCAGGACCACTCCCGCGGCCGCGACGAGCCCGGCTGCGCCAGCCACGCCTGCCGCTGTCGCCACCCCGGCTACGACGCCGGCCACTACCCCTGCCAGTAAGTAATTCGTATGCCAGCACCCAGCCAGCCGCGTCAATACATCCTGCTGCCGGTAAACCCGTGGTTTATCGGCTTCACGCTGGTGCTGTCCTTGATGCTCAACCTGCTGCCGCTGCCACGCGCCGGCTGGGCGCTGGCGGTGCCCGACTGGGTGGCGCTGACGCTGGTGTTCTGGAGTATTCATCAGCCGCGGCGGGTCGGGCTTACCGTGGCCTGGCTGCTCGGGCTGGTGATGGATGTCAACAACGCCAGCCTCCTGGGTGAACATGCGCTGGCATACTCGATCCTGTCGTACGCGGCGATTACGTTGCACCGGCGAGTGCGTTTTTTCGGCATGGCGGGCGAAGTCGTGCATGTATTGCCGCTGCTCCTGGCCGCGCAACTGGTGGTGGTGGCGATTCGCCTGATCATGGGCGCCCCCTTTCCCGGATTGCTGTATTTCACCTCGAGTGCGGTGGCAACGCTGCTGTGGCCATTGGTGAGCGCCTTGTATCTGGCGCCACAAAGGCAGGCGGCGGACAAGGATGAGAACCGCCCGATCTGAGGGCAGTTCATGGTGCGGCAGCGGCGGCGCGCGATCTGCCTGATCGAAAGGAGTGTGCGAGCGATTGGCGCCATGCCGATATGTCGATTGCGCCGTTTCAGGCTTCGCCGAGGATTTGCCGCGCGGCGCGCAGGCCCGACCACCACGCACCATGCACGCTGGCCGGATCGTTACGATGGGTGGCTTCGCCGGCAAAGAACAAAGTGTCTTCGATCGGCTTTGCCAGTTGCGAGCGATCACTGCCGGAAGCCCCCAGCCCCGGGTAGGAGTATGAACCGCGGGCGTAGGGGTCGCTGGCCCAATGTGAGATGCGCACTGCTTCCGGTTCCGGTACGCGGTTGCCGCGCGCCGCACGCATGCGCCGCATCACCCGCGCGACCAGCGCTTCGTCCGACATGGTTTCGACGGTCCGTGCCATGCGGCCCGACGTAAATCCAACCAGCGCCGGTTTGCCGCCATAGCGCATCAGGTTCAGCCAGGCATAGTAGAGCGGCGCCGGCTCGGAATAGAAGGTCAGAAAATCGGCGCGCTGGTCCCAGAAGGCGTACGGGAAGGTCAAGCAGATCTTGTTGAGCAGGCCCATGCGCAGGCGGCTCATGGGTTCGGCAATCGACGCAGGCAACGGTGGGTCGAAGCGCACGCTGCCGTCAGCCAGCACGCCAATCGGCAAAGTCACCACGACGTAATCGGCTTGCCATTGGGCGCCCGCGGTGTCGATGGTGACAGCGCCGGAACGCCAGGCGATCGCCTGCACCACCTGGCCGTAGCGGATGTCGAGGTCCAGCGCCAGCAATGAAATCAGGTGGTCCATGCCGGCGGTGACGAGTCGGTCGTCTGGCGGCAGAACTTCGTTGCCGACGCCGGTGCCCGAGTCGTCCAGCAGCGCGGTGGCGCCGACTTCCTCAAGCGGGGCTGCCAGATTGGATTCGAGCACCCAGCGCTGCAGCGCGATCACGCCGCGGTCGATCGGCCCCTCGCGCGCCTCGATGCGCCGGACCGCGGCTTCGAACACGTCGGCGACCGACAGGCCGCGTGTTGCGGCGCTACTGGTGTACAGCGCACTCCACAGAAATGCCGAACTCATCGCATTGCTGAATTTTTGTGCGGTCTCCAGCAATTCGGCTGGGGCGACCTGCAGGCGCCGCCCTGAGCTTGCGTTGGTGAAGCGGAAGTTCGCGTAGTTGCTGACCTGGGTCGCGATACCCGAGCCTTCAGCCAGTGTCTTGAGGGGGTTGCGCGGCCCGCCATGCAGCCATGAGGGGCCCAAGTCGATTGGAAATCCGAGGCTGCGGTCGGTGAGCACACGGCCACCGGGACGCGAGCGTGCTTCGAGCACCACCACATTCATGCCGGACTGGCGCAGCGCGCGCGCCGCCGAGAGGCCGGCGAATCCGGCGCCGATCACCAGTACACGCTTGCCCTGGGCAGTACGCATCGCATCGGGCATTTGCGCGCAGCCGGCGGCAAGGCCCGCCAGCAGCCCGCCGAGCAGTGTGCGGCGACGCCGATTCAAGGGGTCGATCCAGGCATGTGCGGACAATAGCGTGCGTAAGGTTGAAGGTCTGTAAGCGTTTGTATTGCGCGGCCGGTGCGAACCTTAACGGTCGCCAGTGGCGGGTCGCTCAGGCGCGATAGCGCCGGGCCACCAGTACCGCATTGTTGCCACCGAAACCGAACGAATTCGACATCACCACCTCGGCGCCGGTCAGGGTGCGCGCCGCCAGCGGAACGTAGTCGAGATCGCACTCGGCATCCGGGTTCCACAGGTGCGCGGTGGGCGGCGCCACGCCCTGGCGCAGCGCCAAGAGTGCGGCGATGAATTCCAGCGCACCGGTAGCGCCCATGAGATGGCCGTGCAAGGCCTTGGTGGCACTGACCGGGATGCGCGTTGCATATTCGCCGAATACGTCGCGGATGGCCCGCGTTTCCATCACATCTCCCACTTTGGTACCGGTGCCGTGGGCATTGATGTGGTTGACGGCGCCCGCTTCGATACCGGCTTCGGCGAGCGCGGCACGCATCGCGCGCGCCTGGCCCGCCGGGTCGGGCTGGGTGATATGGCTGGCGTCGGTCGAGTTGCCGTAACCCGCGATTTCGGCCAGGATCGTGGCGCCGCGTGCGCGCGCATGGCCTTCCTCTTCGAGCATCAGCGCGGCCGCACCTTCGGCCAGCAGGAAGCCGCTACGGTCCGCCGCAAAGGGGCGACAGCCGGTCTCAGGCTGCGCCATGTCGTGGCGGGCCAGGGTGCCCAGCGACTCCCATGACTTGATCACGCCTTCGGTCAGGAGCGCCTCGGCGCCACCGGCCAGCGCGACCTTGACCAAGCCGAAACGGATCGCGCGAAACGCCTCGCCAATGGCGACAGCCGAGGACGAGCATGCGGATGAATAGGTGCAACTCGGGCCGCGGATCCCCAATTCGATGCCGATCTGGCCGGTCGACGCATTGGTCATCACCGCCACGATGGTCGACGGTTTCAGACGCTCGGCCTTCTTGATCAGCAAATCCTGATAGGCGCCTTCGAGCGACGCAGCGCCACCCATGCCGGTTCCCCAGTAGAGACCGGTGTCATGCGCTGTGCTGCCCGCGATGGCAAGGCCTGAATTCGCATGCGCCTGGCGTGCGGCCAAGAGCGCAAGCATGGCTACCCGATCCAGCCCGATACGCTTGAGCTTCGGGAAATGCGCATCAAGGTCGCAATCAACCACACCAGCGTAGGTGGGTCGCGGCCAGGAGGTTTCCAGCTTGCGGATACCGCAGCGACCCGCGCTCAAGGCCACGAAAAAACTGTCCGGGTCGTTTCCCAGCGGCGAGATTACTCCCAGGCCGGTAACGACGACGCGTTTCACGTGATTAGGGCGACCTTCTTGGCAAGCAGGCGATCGACTTCGCTGGCGATGTCGGCCACGGTTTCGACCGGGGTTGGGTCGTTGTTGAGGTCGAGCTTGAATTGGTCTTCAAGCTTGAACAGGAATTCAAGGGTGGCCAGCGAATCGACACCCAGATCGGCCAGCTTTGCCTCGGGTGTCACCTGCTCGGGCTTCAGCTCAAATTCCGCGACCAGCATTTCCTGCACGGTAGCGAGTGTGCTCATGTCATTGTCATCAATGTATTCAGGCGATCGTGGCTTGATCGCGAGGGCTGACATTGTACCCTTGTCGAGCCCTCCGGTTTTACTTGAAGTCAGCCATCATCTGATCGGCGATCGTGACGCCCTCGGAGCTCGCCGCGCACAGGTCGGCGTAACTGGCGAAGGGTGGCGCAGGTGCCATACCTTCATCGGCAAGGTGGTCGTTGCGAAACGTCATGTTGAGCGCAGCAAAGCTGCCATACAGGCGAATGGCACGTTGCATGATGCGTGGGTGACAGGGTCCGAGCCGCGCCTGATATTCCCCGCTCATCGCATCGAGTTCGTCCAGCGTCGCCTGTCGGTAGCGCGCGACGATCGGCGGCACGCCGCGGCCGCGCGCCATCGCGGCGTCGAGTTCGGTGAAAGTCGACGCGCGTGCCGGCCCGGCCGAGAGGTGATAAAAGCGGTGCTTGAGTTGCGGCTTGAGTGTCAGTTCGATTAGCGTGCGGGCGGCCCAATCGACTGGAATGACGTCAATGCGACCATCCACCGGCACGGTGAAGCGCTCCAGCATTTGCGCGGTGCGAAACACCCAGTAAATGCTGCCGGAGGGGCGCGTGCCGAGCTTGCTGTGGCCGACTACGATGGTTAGCCGCGCCTGGATCAGCGGCAGTTGCGGCAGGTCGCGCTTGAGGCGATTCTCGATCTCGATCTTGGTTTCCGAGTAGGGCACCAGATGGCGGATGGGCGCGGGGGCGATGTAATCCTCCGGCACCGGCACCGGCGCATCGGGACCTACACACATGGCGGTGCCTATGTGGACGAAGCGCTGCAGACGTGCGATCTCGGTTAAGCGTTGCGCGAAGACAAAGGTGCCGTCCACATTGATGGGCCACAGCTGCGGGTTGTTGGCGAACGTCGCCAGTGCGGCCGAGTTGATGACATGGGTAACCGCGGCCATTTGCGGGTCGGCGCACAGGGCCTGCGGGTCACGCAAGTCGCCGATGATGATTTGGTCCGCAGTGAGCCGCGCGCGCAGTGCGGGCGCGACTTCGAAGCGCGCCAGCACCTCCTGCATGCGCGCAACGCCTTCAGCGCGGCTGCCGGCACGTACCTGCAGTCGCACCCGGGGCCATTCCGGACGGGGCAGCAGGTCGGCTGCGATGGCGCCGCCCAGGAAGCCGGTGGCGCCGGTCAGGAGGAGTCGAGATTGTTGATCGAACATGAGCGCGCAGCGTCGCCTGCAGGGCTGGCGGATTGAATGAGCGAGGATTATAGGCTTGTGCCCGGTATGGCTAACGCGCCAACGCCGATTCACCGGGTGTGGCGAAAAGCCGTGTGCATTCATCTCAGGAGGCTCTAAAATCGGAGGTTCAACGCGCTTTTCGTCAGGCCCTTCCTCTTGTTTTCCCGTAAACGCCGCCTGTTCCGTGCCATGGAAGCCCCAAGTTTTCCAGGGCGCGCCGGCGCGGAACTGAAAAACGCCGAACAGGAAATCCGCACGTTTCACCTGCGTCTGGTTGCGGCCACGGCGCTGGTGATGGTGTGTTTCGGCTTGTTGCTGGCGCGCTTTGTTTATCTGCAGGTTGCCAACTACGACGAATACCAGTCCGCAGCCGAGGACAATCGCATTTCAATCCTGCCGATTGTGCCCAATCGCGGCCTGATCTTTGATCGCAACGGTGTGGTGCTGGCGCGCAATTTTTCGGCCTACACCCTGGAAATCACGCCTTCCAAGGTGGCCGACTTAGACGACACCATCGATGAACTGGCCAAATTGATCGAAGTGCAGCCCCGCGACCGCAAACGCTTCCAGAAGCTTCTGGCCGAGTCGCGCAACTTTGATTCGTTGCCGATTCGCACCCGGCTCTCCGATGAGGAAGTCGCCCGTTTCGCTGCCAATCGCTGGCGTTTCAAGGGCGTGGAGATCAAGGCGCGCCTGTTTCGCCAGTATCCGCTGGGCGATGCTGCGGCGCATGTAGTGGGCTATATCGGGCGTATCAGCCAGAAGGACCAGGAGTGGCTCGAAGAACGCGAAATGACGGCCAACTACAAGGGTTCCGAGCATATCGGCAAGATCGGCGTCGAGCAGAGCTACGAGCGCGAACTGCACGGCATTACCGGTTCGGAGCAGGTCGAGGTCGATGCCGGCGGGCGGGCGGTGCGCACCCTGTCACGCATAGCGCCGGTGGCGGGCAACAACCTGACGCTCACGATCGACATCGAGCTGCAAAAAATCGCCGAGGACGCGCTGGGTGACCGCAAGGGCGCGGTGGTGGCGATCGACCCGGCCACTGGCGAGCTGCTGGCATTCGTCAGCCGTCCCGGTTTCGACCCCAATCTGTTTGTCGACGGTATCGACACGGCGAACTGGGACCTGCTCAACAATTCGCCCGACAAACCACTGCTCAATCGCCCGCTGCGCGGCACCTATCCGCCCGGTTCCACCTTCAAACCCTTTATGGCGCTGGCGGCGTTGACCTCCGGTAAGCGGCGGCCCGAGCAGACCATCAGCGACCCCGGCTACTTCATGTTCGGCAACCACCGGTTCCGCGACGACAAAGTCGGCGGCCACGGTGTGGTTGACATGGTCAAGTCGATCATCGTTTCCTGTGATACCTATTACTACATTCTAGCCAATGACATGGGAGTCGACACCATCGCGCGCTATCTGGCGCCGCTTGGTTTCGGCGCCCTGACCGGCATCGATATCGAAGGAGAAGTGGCCGGTGTGTTGCCATCCACCGCCTGGAAAGCCGCACGCTTTCGCCGCCCCGAGCAGAAGAAATGGTACGCCGGCGAGACCATTTCGGTCGGCATCGGCCAGGGGTACAACGCCTATACGCCCTTGCAATTGGCGCATGCCACCGCGATTCTCGCCGCCAACGGCTTGGTCAAGCCGCCGCGACTGGTGCGCGAGGTCCACGATGTGCGAACCAACCAGAAACGCGCGGTCGAGTTGCAGATTCCGAAGGCTGCCGATGGCAGCACAAGACCGGCGCAGATTCCTTACAACCTGGAGCATCTAGCCGTGGTCAAGCGTGGCCTCGAAGGCGTGCCTATCTCCGGTACCGGGGCGCGCGCGTTCGCCGGCGCCGCCTATGCGAGCGCCGGCAAGACCGGGACCGCGCAGGTTTTCACAGTGAAGCAGAACGAGAAGTACGACGCCAAGCGCCTGGCCACGCATTTGCATGACCACGCCTTGTACATGGCTTATGCGCCGGCCGAAGCGCCTCGGCTCGCGCTGGCGGTGGTGGTGGAAAACGGCGGATTTGGCGCACAGTCGGCGGCACCGATCGCGCGCATGGTGTTCGACTACTACCTCACAGGCAAGCGCCCGGCGAAGCCCGGCGCGGCTCCATTCCTGGGCAAGCCGGGGGCGGAAACCGAGGACGAAAGTGATTAGGCGCTGGGCCGGCCGCATCTTCGGGCAGCTTGATCTCGCGTTGATGATCATCGTCAGTCTCCTGGTGGCGGTCGGCTTGATCGTGCTGTTTTCCGCCACCTACGACCAGCCGGCGCGTTTTTACGATCAGTTGCGCAATATCGGTGTGGCGCTTCTTGTGATGTGGGTGGCCGCCCAGGTTCCGCCGCAAACCCTGATGCGCGTGGCAGTGCCGATTTATCTGGTGGGCGTCGCCCTGCTGGTTGCGGTGTTTCTGTTCGGAGTGCGCAAGAAGGGCGCGACGCGCTGGCTCAATCTCGGGCTCACTACCATTCAGCCTTCCGAGATCATGAAGATCGCCATGCCGTTGATGATCGCCTGGTATTTCCACAAGCGTGAAGTTCTGGTGCGAGCACGCGATTATTTGCTGGCAGCCCTGTTACTCGCGGTGCCGGTCGGACTGATCGCCAAGCAACCCGATCTGGGCACCGCCCTTTTGGTCTTCGCCGCCGGCATGTACGTGATTTTCTTCGCGGGCCTGTCGTGGAAGTTGATCGCGCCGGCGGTCGTGGCCGCTGTAGTGGCGGTGGCCGGTGTGGTCGTGTTCGAGGACCGTATTTGCCAGCCGGAAGTGTCGTGGCCGGGCCTTAAGGAGTACCAGAAGCACCGTGTCTGCACTTTGCTCGATCCTTCAACGGATCCGCTGGGCAAGGGTTTTCACACCATTCAGTCGACCATTGCGGTGGGTTCCGGCGGGACCATAGGCAAGGGTTGGTTGAAAGGCACACAGACCCATCTCGAATTTATCCCCGAGCGCCACACAGACTTCATTTTCGCGGTCTATGCGGAGGAGTTTGGCTTGATCGGCAACCTTGTGTTGTTGCTCCTTTACTGCTTCCTGATCGGCCGCGGCCTGATCATCGCGGCCAACGCACCCACTTACTTTGCGCGCCTGCTTGCGGGGGCGATCACCATGATTCTCTTTACCTATGCTTTCGTGAACATGGGTATGGTCAGCGGCATCCTGCCGGTGGTGGGTGTGCCATTGCCACTGGTAAGCTACGGCGGCACCGCGCTGGTGACACTGTTCCTGGGCATCGGTATTCTGATGAGCATCCAGAAACACCGCAAGCTGGTTCAAACCTGAACGGGATCAACGCCTTGTTTCCCACGCTGCCCCTGCCTGCCATCATCAATCATCTGCTGTCGCAGCACAGCTGGGCACGCGAGAAGCTCATGGCGCATGCGGGCAAGAGCGTGCGCATCGATGCAGCACCGTTCGCGATCACGCTTTTGGTGGCCGCGTCGGGCGACGTCGAAGCGATACCCGACCCCGGCAAGACCGATGTTGCCTTCAAGCTGAGTCTGGCGCAATTGCCCCTGGTGCTGGCCGATCCCGAACAAGCCCTGAAATCGGTACACCTGGAGGGCGACGCCGAGTTCGCGCAGACGCTCGACATTCTCATGCGCGAGGTGCGTTGGGATGCCGAGGAGGATTTGAGCCGGGTGATCGGTGATGTACCAGCCTATCGAGCCATGCAGGGCGTGCGCGCCTTCAACGCCTGGGGACGCGATGCCGCGCAACGACTGGCCGGCAACAGCGCCGCGTTTCTGGTCGATGAGGAACCGATGTTGGTACGGCCCCGCATGGTGGAGCAGTTCGCCGACGAGGTAGCGGCGGCGCGCGACGCGTGCGCCCGGCTGGAAAAACGCATTGCGCTGATTGAAGCGCGAAACCAGGCAGCCAGCGGAAGTTGATGCGGCAACGGTCTGCTGCCGAAGCTGCGGGCATGTGGTCACACCTGGTACCGTAGCCTGCTTGCTTCAGGCCGCCAGTGCCAACACCGCGTCGACCTCCGCGCGTGAAGGCATGCTGCGTGCCCCCTGGCGGCCCACCTTGATTGCCGCCGCCGCGGCAGCAAACTGGATAGCTTCTTCGACCGATGCGCCCTCTGCGATGCGCACGGTGAACGCGCCGTGGAAGGCGTCACCCGCGCCGGTCGTATCCACCGCCTCAACCCGGAAGGCGGGGCTATGGCGCAGTTGCTGCGGGGCCGCAGCGGTAATCCATTCGCAGCCATGTTCGCCAAGCGTGACCACTGCGGCGCGCGCTCCCAGAGCAAGCGCGTCCTGCAATCCCGGCAATGCGGACGCGGAGGTGAAAGCAGCGAAGCCCGGTGCGGAAAACACAGCGTAGTCGACCTGAGGTATCAAGGACCGCAGATGATCACGCTCTCCCATATCGCCATCGAGAACGGTGGGCACGCCGGCGGCGCGCGCCGCAGCCAGGGCTGCGAGCGAACCACGTGGCCAGCGCACGTCGGCCAGCAGCGCCGCGGCGTCCTCCAGGCGGTGCAGCGGCATCCATTCCCCGGCGTCGGCCAGCACCGCGCCACGTATGCCGGCGATCAGGCGCTCGCCGGCCGCATCGACCAGGATGGCCGAATGGGAAGAAGTGCCGCCGGGCACGCGGTGCATGTAGCTTGCGTCAACGCCGTGTCTGGCGAAGTCCTGTGCCATCGCGTCGGCAATAGCGTCGTCGCCGGCCGGGCCCCAGAATTCAGCGATCGCGCCAAGATGGGCGATGGCGACCGCCGCATTGGCGGCCATGCCGCCACCGAGTTCAAAGTAGTCACGCGCCGCTATCTTGGCCGGGGGGGGAACAATACGTTCGACCATGAAGACGCGGTCAAAAGCGGTATGGCCAACGCAGATGATGCGCATGTGCGGATTATCGGACAGGTCCAGAGGTGCGGCAAGCGCTGTTCTAAAATCGAGGACGGCTGAAGGACGATTCGGGTAAAGTCCGGCATCGTTTGCCATTGGTCTCGAGCGTTTTTTCGTGCGTCCCTTCCGTCTGCTGAAAATCCTTTCCATCGCGTTCCGCTTCGGACTGGATGAATTCTTCATGGCGGCGGCCAAGCCGGGACCGCTGAAGTCGCTTTACCTGACACTGTTTTTCTGGCGCACTTTCACCACGCCGCGCGGCGTGCGCCTGCGCCAGGCGCTCGAAACGCTGGGGCCGATTTTCGTCAAGTTCGGTCAGGTGCTGTCGACCCGACGCGATCTTCTGCCGCCCGATATCGCCGATGAACTGGCGCATCTGCAGGACCGCGTGCCGCCTTTCGACCCGGCGCTTGCTGAACGGCAGATCGAACTGTCGTTCAACCAGCGCCCGGCCGATTTGTTCAAATCGTTCGATCGCGAGCCGGTGGCTTCGGCCTCGATCGCGCAGGTGCATTTCGCGGTGTTGCACGACGGTCGCGAGGTGGCGGTCAAGGTTCTGCGGCCGGGCATGCTGAAGGCGATCGAAAGCGATCTCGACCTGATGCGGGTCGGCGCCGGCATCATCGAGCGCCTGTGGGCCGATGGCAAGCGCTTGAAGCCGCGCGAGGTGGTCGCCGAGTTCGACATGTATCTGCACGACGAGCTCGATCTGGTGCGCGAGGGCGCCAACGCCAGCCAGCTGCGGCGCAATTTCGCTCCCGAAAGCGCGCGCGGGAACCTGTTGATGGTGCCCGAGATCCACTGGGACTACACGGCCAGCGCGGTATTGACAATGCAGCGCATGAGGGGCATTCCAATTAGCCAGATCGATCGATTGAAGGCTGCCGGGATCGATTTGCAGAAGCTTTCGCGCGACGGTGTCGAGATTTTTTTCTCGCAGGTGTTCTCCGACGGGTTTTTCCACGCCGATATGCATCCAGGCAACATTTATGTCAGCGATGCCCCGGAAACGCTGGGCCATTACATAGCGCTCGATTTCGGCATCGTTGGTACGCTGTCGGAGTTCGACAAGGACTACCTGGCGCAGAATTTCCTGGCGTTTTTCAATCGGGATTACCACCGCGTCGCGGTGTTGCATGTGGAATCGGGCTGGGTACCGCGCAACACCAATGTCGAGGCGCTGGAGGGCGCCGTGCGTGCCTGCTGCGAGCCGCATTTCGACCGTCCCTTGAAGGAAATCTCCCTCGGACAGGTGTTGCTGCGCCTGTTTCAGACTTCGCGCCGCTTCAACGTCGAGATCCAGCCGCAACTGGTGCTACTGCAAAAGACCCTGCTCAATATCGAAGGTCTGGGACGACAGCTCGATCCCGAACTTGATTTGTGGAAAACCGCCAAGCCTTACCTGGAAAAATGGATGTTCAAGCAAATCGGCTGGGAGGGATTCCTGGCCAACGCCAAGCGCGAGGCTCCGCACTTCGCGAAAATGCTGCCGCAATGGCCGCGCCTGGTGACGCGTGCGCTTGAGCGCGCCGCGCACGGCGCAAAGGACGAAGCGGTGCTACGCGTGTTGGCGGAATCGGTCGACCGGCAAGGGCGGCGCTTGCGTAATCTCACCGTGCTGGTCTTGCTGGTCGTCGCTCTTTTGCTGGCAGAAGCGGTCTGGTTGTTGCGGCACTGAAAAATCCTCGCTTCCTCGGGCATCATGCGGCTTGTCCAAGGTGGTGACGTTCGGCGTTTGCAAGGGCTTCGGCGCATCGGCACCGCGCTGCAACCCGGAGTCCGATGCTTGCTCGACGCATCGATCGACGGCGCGATCCTTGTTTTGTGGGCGCGATTTTTGCATAGGCAAAGCGTCGCAAACACGCGTTGTGCTTGTGTTGTGCTCGTGCCTTGCGCTTGTCTTCAATGCAGGTGTCGCCTACTGGCGAAGCCGGTGCGCTGATTTTATAATCGACAGTACTCCATCGGGCCCCTGCAATCTGGAACCCCATCATGCTCATTGGTTTCGTGACGCTTTACTTGTTGGTTTCAGTCGGCATCGGCTTGTATGCGGCTACCCGGGTGCATAGCGCCAAGGACTTCGCGGTCGCCGGTCGCTCCCTGCCCCTTCCGGTTGTTACCGCGACTGTTTTCGCCACATGGTTTGGGGCTGAAACCGTGCTTGGCGTATCGGCCACCTTCGTCAAGGACGGCCTGTCCGGGGTGGTGGCCGACCCGTTCGGCGCCTCGATGTGCCTGATCCTGGCAGGATTGTTTTTCGCGCCCAAGCTGTATCGCATGGGCCTGCTCACCATCGGCGACTATTACCGCATCCGCTATGGGCGCACCGTCGAGGTGATCACGTCCATCGCCATCGTGATTTCGTATCTGGGCTGGGTGGCGGCCCAGATCAAGGCCCTGGGGCTGGTGTTCAACATCATCACCGACGGCGCGATCAGCAACCAGTGGGGTATGGTGTTGGGCGCGGCGATCGTGCTGACCTACACCACGTTTGGCGGCATGTTCGCGGTGGCTTTCCTGGATTTTGTGCAGATGATGGTGGTGATGTGCGGCCTCCTGTTCATCGCCTGGTTCATCAGCGGCCTGACCGGTGGCGCCGGCGCCGTGATCACGCACGCGAGCGAAGCTGGAAAATTGCAGTTCTTCCCCAGCGGTGGGGGCTACGCGGCATGGGTGCCGTTTATTGGTGCATGGATGACCATGATGCTGGGTTCGATACCGCAGCAGGACGTGTTTCAGCGCATCACCTCGGCCAAGAACGAGAAAACCGCAGTGCGCGGATCGGTGCTTGGCGGCTCGATCTATTTCGCCTTTGCCTTTGTACCGATGTTCCTGGCTTACGCGGCCACCCTGGTCGATCCGAAGCTCTTCGGTGACCTGGTCAAGACCGATTCGCAATTGGTCTTGCCCACCCTGATCCTCACGCATACGCCGGTCTTCGCCCAGGTGATTTTTTTCGGCGCGCTGCTGTCGGCGATCATGAGTTGTTCGTCGGCGACGCTGTTGGCACCTTCGGTGACGTTTTCCGAAAACATTGTGCGCGGCTTTTATCCGAAGATGACCGACCGGCGTTTCCTCTTGGTGATGCGCTGCTCGCTGATCGGATTCGCGCTGGTCGTGCTGTTCGTCGCGCTTAACAGCAAGCTGACTATTTTTCAGATGGTCGAAAGCGCCTACAAGGTGACGCTGGTCACCGCATTTGTGCCGCTGGTTTACGGGCTTTATTGGCTGCGTGCCACAACGCAAGGCGCCTACTTCGCGATGGGTGGCGGGCTGGGCGTCTGGCTTACCGGTGAAATCTTCATTCAGAGCGAAATCTGGCCGGCGCAGATTCTGGGTTTCCTGGCAGCCAACATCGGAATGATCGTCGGATCGCTATTGCCACAGCGAGTCCGCCATGCGCCTGCGGAGCGTCATGCTGAGCATCGTGTGCACCAGCAGCATGCTGCGCCGGCCAAGGGCCATGCGCGGAAATAGCTGATTGACCAACAAAAAACCCGCCTCTCGGCGGGTTTTTTGTTGCCACGCTTGACCTGTTCAGGGTTCGACGTAGGGTGTGATGACGGTCCACTTGCCGTCCTTGATTTGCGACAGACGCGATTTGTTCGAGCCCAGGTGCTTGGTTGGGGTGAAGGTCATCGCATCGCCGCCGAACATGTCGCCCGGCACCGAAAGCGAATCAAGCGCCTTGATGAAGGTGTCTGTGGTGAGGTTTTTACCTGCCTTGCCCAGCGCTACGATGACATTGTCCATGATCACGTAACCGTAGGCGGAGAACACGTCCGGGTCCTCGTTGAACTTCGTTTTGTACTTCGAGGCCCAGAAGCGCACGTTCTGCGAGGCATCGTCGAGGTAGGGGTGAGTGATCGTGTGCGCGGCGATGAAGCCGTTCATGGCCGGGCCGCCGAGACGGTGGATCAGGTGGGTGTAGGCCGCGGAGGTGCCGATGAACTCGGGGTTGAAGCCGGTCTTGCGGGCTTCGGCGATGGTGCCCACGGTCTCGCGGATGATGGTGCCCATGACGACGGTGTCGCAGCCGGCGCCCTTCATGCGCGCGACCTGCGAGGAGAAATCGGTGGAGCCGCGCTTGAAGCTGGTTTTCTCCGTCAGGGTCTTGCCCTGTTCCTTCATGCCGGCTTCGGCGCCCGCGAGCATCTCGGCGCCGGCATCGTCGTCCTGGTAAATGATGCACCACTTGCGGTCGGCCTTGATTTTGGTCAGGTACTTGATGCCGGAGCGTATCTGGTCGTAGTAGGTGGCGGCAAACGAGTACTTGAGTTTGTGCAAGGGCTCGTACATTTGGCGCGCCGCGGTCAGCGGAAACAGGTGAGGGATGTTCTTCTCGAAAAAGATTGGCATGGTCGCCATCGCGATCGGCGTGCCGAGGTTGCCCGCGGTCACGAAAATCTTGTCGCGCTGCGCAAGTTTCTGTGCTGCCAGCACTCCCTTTTTCGGGTCGTAGCCCGAGTCTTCGACAATCAGCTTGATCTTGCGACCGTTGACGCCGCCCTGCTCGTTGATTTCATCGGCGCGCAGTTGCATGCCGTTGCGCGCGGACTTGCCGAAGGCTGCGATCGGTCCGGACAGGTCCTGGATGGTGCCGACCAAGATCTCGTCCTTGGTCACGCCCTGGGTTTGTGCAAACACACCGTTTGCCGCAAGCGCAGCCGCTAAGGTGGTGGCAATCAATCTGGCTTTCATGATGTCTCCGGTTGGTTGTTCAAAAGATGAGTTGCTGAAAACGCGTGCATTGACCGTCAAGCGGCCTGGGTGGAATACATGGATTCGATCATGTCGCGATACTTCTCGCCGACCAGCTTGCGCTTGAGCTTCATCGTCGGGGTGAGTTCCTCGTCTTCCGGGCTCAGTTTGTTTTCGATCAGACGGAATTGTTTGATCTGCTCGACGCGCGCGAACAATTTATTGACCTTCTCGACTTCCTCGCCAATCAGGTTGACCACTTCCGGGCGACGCGTCAGGCTCTTGTAGTCGGAAAACGGAATCGAGCGCTCCTGTGCCCACTGCTCGACGTTTTCATGGTCAATCATCACCAGGCATGCCAGGTACGCGCGCTTGTCACCGATGACCACCGTGTCGGTGATGTACGGGCTGAACTTGAGCTGGTTTTCAAGCTCGGACGGGGTGATGTTCTTGCCGCCTGCGGTGATGATGATGTCCTTCATGCGGTCGGTGATGTAGAAGTAGCCGTCACTGTCGACGCGACCGACGTCGCCGGTGTACAGCCAGCCGTCGCGGATGGTCTCGGCGGTTTTCTCCGCCAGGTTCAGGTAGCCCATGAAGACGCTGTCGCCCTTGACCAGCAGCTCCCCTTGCGCAGATACCTTGACCTCGGCATGGCGGGTGGCGATGCCGATCGAACCGGGCTTGATGCGTTCGACCGGATTGGCGGTGACCGCACCACAACTTTCGGTCATGCCCCATACCTCGACCATGTTGAGGCCCAATGCCATGTACCAGCGCACCAGATCCGGCGAGATCGGTGCGGCACCGGTGAGCAGGAAACGCGCGCGGTGTACGCCGATCATGCGCCGGATGTTGTCGAGCACGAAAAAGCGCGCCAACTTGAACAC
>JAYVWK010000327.1:0-4305 GCA_043786185.1 Burkholderiales bacterium | reverse complement strand
TGTGGCGATGCTTAACGCCGGCGAGGACCGCGATGCGGTGATCGCACGGGCGGACGCCGCCATGTACCAGGCCAAGCAGAGCGGCAAGAACCGTGTCTGTATCGCCGGCTAGTCCCGCACCGGTGGATGCGACGGCGCCCGCGGGGGGCGGCACGCCAGCCGCGCCGCACGCGCGTCGCTGGTGGTCGGCCGCGGCGCGGTGGCGCAACTGGCCGGCGCTTGCCACCCTGTCTGCCGGGCTGGTCCTGACAGCCGGTCTCACCGCAGGCTTGATCCAGGCCGACCGCGCGCGCTCGGCGCGGGTGTTTCAGGAAGATTCGGCGCGCCTGGCTGCGCGCGTCGAGGCGCGCATGAACGTGCATGCCTCGATACTGGCGGCCGGCGGCGGCCTGTTTGATGCCTCGCAGCATGTGGGTCGTGCCGATTGGCACGCATTTGCCAATGCGCTCAAGCTCGATCGCAACTTTTCCGGTGTCAAGGGCATCGGCTTTTCCGAACGCATGCCGGCCAGCCTGTCGCTACCGGAGATCGAGTCGCGAGTGGGTGCCGCACGTGACGAGCCCTTCACTATCCGCCCGGCCAGGCCGCGGCCGGAGGTGCATGCGATCGTCTACCTGGAACCGGAGGATGCGGCCAATCGGCACGCCATCGGTTTTGACATGTATTCCGAACCGGTACGGCGCACCGCCATGGAGGCGGCCGCCGTCACTGCACAGATGCGCATCTCGGCGCCAGTGACTCTGGTGCAGGAGCAGGTGGCCGCGCAAGTCCAGCCCGGCATCCTGATGTTTCATCCGCTGTTCTGGAAAGATCGCAGGCTTGATACCGCGAGCGAGCGCCGTGCCGCATTGCGCGGATTCGTTTACGCACCGTTTCGCATGCACGACCTGATGGGCGCCATGCTGGATTCGGCCGCGCCGGAGTTCGATTTCACGCTCGCGGACCGCGATGCGCCGGCAGCAAACGGTGGCCCGTTGTTCATGCACAAGGGCGCACGCGGGCAGGAGGCGGACGGACGCGCTTGGCTGCGCTCTAGTCAGGCGATCGCAGTTGGCGGGCGGGTTTGGCAGATCGAGGCGCAGGCAGCGCCGCACTATGGCGGCGAAACCGATTTTCTACAGGAGGTCGCGGTTGCGCTTGCCGGCAGCTTGGTGACCCTGCTGGCAGTGGCACTGGTCGGCTTCGTGCTGCGCACGCGCGAGCGCGCCGAGCAGCTGGCTCTGGTGATGACACGTGACCTCAAGGCCAGCCGCAGCCGTTTCGAGCGCATGATGACCGGTACCACCGACGGCGCCTGGGAACTTGATGTTGGCAGTGGCGCCTGTTACCTGTCGCCGCGCTACATGGAATTGCTGGGCTTCGCACCGCTGGAACTCAAGGAGACGGCGGACTGGGTGGCCAGGCGCGTGCATCGCGATGATCGCGGCACGGCGCGCCGGGCTTACGAAGCCTTGATGCGCGGCGCGGCTTTCTTCGACATTCGCGTGCGCATGTGCCAGAAGGATGCGACCTATAGCTGGTTCAGGGTGCGCGGCCGCTGTTTCAACGAAGGGGATGTGCGCATCGTGGCCGGCTCCATGTCGGACGTGCATGCCGAACAAGAGACACAGATGCGCGAGGCGCGTCTGCTGCAGGTGCTGGCCAACAGTCCGGACATGATCATGACGTTCGATCCGCTCGGCACCCCCACCTACGTGAATGCCGCTGCACAACGCATATTCGGCGACGCGGCAGGCGAAGAGCCTGGAGCCCTGGCAGGCGCGTTCGCCCAAGGTACGGTGGATCGCCTGTTTGAGAAAGGTGTGTCGACCGGCGGCCCCACGGAGTTCCACGAACGCGAGACCGAACTGATCACCGCCGACGGCCAGGTGCTGCCGGTGTCGCAGACCATCCTGGCGCACAGGAATGCCGCTGGCGCGGTGGAGTTCTATTCGACCGTGATGCACGATATCAGCGAACGGCGCGCGGCGATGGCGGCATTGACGGAGGCACAGGAACGCCTGCAGCGCGCGCTGGACGGCGCCAACGACGTGATCTGGGAATGCCGCGTCGCGAGCGGCGAATACTACGTTTCGGAGCGCTTGAACGAGATTCTCGGCTATCCGCCCGGGCCCAATTTCAAGAGCTTCGACCTGTGGCGTGCACCGATTCACCCGGACGACTTGAATACCCATTTGCGCGCAGTCGATGCGATGGTCGCGACGCAGGCACCGGTGGTGTGGGACACCCGCATGCGTACCAGCGGCGGTGACTATCGCTGGCTGCGCCGGCGCGGCCGTGTGGTGCTCGATGCCGCCGGCGCACCGAGCATGAGCGCGGGCACCATGACCGACATTCATGCAGCCAAGCTGGCCGAGGAGGAACTGAAGCTGCACCGCGATCATCTGGCGCAATTGGTGCAGGAGCGCAGCGCCGGCTTGGAGTCGGCGCGACAGGAAGCGGAAACCGAGCGCCAGCGCGCCCAAGTGGCGCTTGCCGCGGCGGTGCGCGCCAACCAGGCCAAGAGCGAGTTCCTGGCCAACATGTCGCATGAACTGCGCACGCCCATGCACGCGATCATCAGCTTCGCCAATTTCGGGGTGGACAAGCACGCGCAGGCGGCGCCTGACCGCCTGCTGCATTACTTCCGCAACATCCAGAAAAGCGCAACGCGTTTGTTGAGCCTGCTCAATGACCTGCTTGACCTGTCCAAGTTCGAGGCCGGAAAGATGCTGCTGGACTTGGCGCCCGGCAAGGTCGGTGAGTTGCTCACCGACGCGGTTGCCGAAGTCGAGGCGCTGGCCGGAGCGCGCCAGGTGCGATTGGTTTGCGAACCAGAATCCGCAATGCCCTGCGTCGATTGGGACGCCACGCGCATGTTGCAGGTGGTGCGCAATCTCCTGTCAAATGCGATCAAGTTCAGTCTCGAAGGCGGCTGCGTCGAGTTGTCGGCGCAGCGGGCCGCATTGCCCGCCGGGCGGCGCGCCGCTGACCCGCCGGTGGCGGGCATCGAGATTCGCGTCAGCGACAGCGGTATCGGCATTCCCGAGGATGAGTTCGAAACCGTGTTCGACAAGTTCGTACAGTCATCCAAGACCAAGACCGGCGCCGGCGGCACCGGCCTGGGCTTAGCGATCTGCCGCGAGATCGTGCTGGCGCATCACGGCAGCATTCGTGCCGAATCCAATCCGGGCGGGCAGGCCGGAACCACCTTTGTGGTGAGCTTGCCGCTGGATGGCGGGCGTGGCCGGCGGCGCCAGGCGGCATCGGCTGCGTCAGTGACGGTCGGTGTGGAGCAGGTCTGATGGTGGCGCGGGAAAACACGCGCGAGGCGCAGCGTACGAGCAGCGACGCCGCAACCCTGCGTTGGCTGGTGGCAAGCACGCTGGTGTTCGCGGCGGGCCACGCAGCGGCGGCCGTGGCAGGGGTGACGGAGGCCTTTGCAGCGCCGCCAATGCTTCGCGAGATCGGCTTTGCGGTGTTCTTCGCCACTGCCGGTTTGCTGACGGCTCTTGCGGCAATGCGCATTGGTGGCGGTCGCCGGCCGCCACAGAAAGCGGACGACAGCGCGGCACATACCTTCGACACGCTGTTTGCCACGGCGCCGATCGGCATGGCGCTGCTGGCCGCGGACGGCAGCATCCTGCGTTGCAATGCCATGTTTCAAAAAATCACCGGATACACGGCGGCCGAACTGGCGTTGATGACCGAGCAGTCCTTGCGCGTGCCGGAAAGCGCGGCGGCCGAAGGCGCGGCACTTGCCGGGCAGGCTGGCGGCGGCGACCTGGCCCCCTGCGAGAGGGAATACATGGCACGTGGCGGCATCCGGGTGCCGGTACGCGTGTCGGCGGTGGCGCTTGACGCTTTAGCCGGCGAGCGCCGCTACTGGTGGTTTGTGGAGGACATCACCGCGCGCCGGCAGATGATGGAGGCCTTGAAACAGAGCGAATCCGAGGCGCGCATGCTGTCGGCCGCCGCCAGCCATACCGACAGCATGGTGGTGATCGCCGACGCCGCTGGCCGTATCGAATGGGTCAATGATTCGTTCCTGCGTTTGACAGGATTTGCGCGCGGCGAGGTCGAAGGCCGCACGCCGGGCAGTTTTCTGCAGGGACCGGATACCGATCAGAAAACGGTCGCCAGCATGCGCGCCGCCGTCGAGGCCGGCCGCGCCTTCTCGGTCGCAGTGGTCAACTACACCAGGGAGCGCAAGCCTTACTGGGTGGAGATCGAGTGCGCGCCGGTGTTCGATCACCTTGGCCGGCTCGAGCGTTTCGTGGCGATCGAACGCGACATCACCGCGCAAAAGGAGGCGGCGCAAGCGCT
>JAYVWK010000326.1:0-14307 GCA_043786185.1 Burkholderiales bacterium | reverse complement strand
GCCGGCCAAGCCCATCTCGACCGGATGTTCGCCGAACATCGGTACCAGGGCCTGCGCTTCGAGCCTCAGTTGGGTCGGGTCAGCCCAGGTGAGCACCGGGAAATAGGCGATGTTGGCAAGCCCCATGGCATTGCGCGGGTGCGCAACGCCGGTCGCGCCGATCGCCACTTTGCGGCCATCGGTGAAGGCTGCCTGTTGCTGATGGCAGGTGGCGCAGGACATGGCGCCGTTGATCGACAGGCGCTGATCGTAAAAGAGCACTCGACCAAGTTCGATCTTCTCAGTCGACATCGGGTTATCCGCCGGCACCAGCGGCCGCGGCACCCAAGCCGGCAGAGGCCATTCCCATGCGCTCTGGGCGGCCATCGCCGCCGTCAGGGCGCATGCGCCGGCCAGCGCGCGCACCTGCCTGCAGTGCGGCCGCGTGCTTCCCAGCGGCATGGGCGCAAATGGCATCAGTGCTTGTGGCCCTCGTGGGGATCTTTCTTCGCCGCGGTGCCGGTGAGCGAGCGCACCGTTGCCTTGACTTCCACGGTCTCGCGTTTTTTGTCCGCCCCCTCAAACACCAGCGTCACCGGCACGCTCGCACCTTCCTTCATCTGCTCTTTCAGGCCCATCAGCATCACGTGATAGCCCCCAGGCTTCAAGTCGACCGCCTTGCCGGCAGGCACATCGAGGCCATCGACCTGTCGCATTTTCATGACGTTGTTTTCCATTTTCATTTCATGGATCTCGACCACGCCGGCGACCGGCGAGCGCGCCTCGATCAGGCGGGTGGCCTGCCTGGTTTCAAGCTGCATGAAGGCGCCGGTGGCTTTCTGCTGGGGCACGGTGGCGCGCACCCAGGGGTCTTTCACCGCGACTTGCGCGGCAGCCAAGCCGGACAGGGCGACGAGAATGGACGGCACGATCATGATGATTTTCATGTTGCTTCCTTTGCGGGGTGAATACGGAAATTTTGCAGTTGTCAGGCCACGATAGGCACGCCAACAGACCGTTGACTGGCGCGGCGGACGCTTGTGCCGCAGCGTATCGAGGCGGTCGCAGGACATCAATCCCGATCGACCAACGGTACTACGAGCGGGAAGGCGGCCCGGTGGCAGGCGGGGTGGTGATGACCGCGCCTGCCTGATGGCAGGTCTGGCCGACGCGCAGGACGCCCGAGTTGCGGGCGCTTTCATGCAACTGGATCAGGGTGGCCACAGGGGTGGTGCCGGCAGCCCTGCAGAACTTGCAATGCTCGCCATCACCGCTGTCGGGCGCCGTTTCCTGCACGCTGCCGTCAGCGTTGATGACGACTTTTCTCACGCCCGATGGCGAGCAGATTTCCTGGGTCAGGCCGTTTTCCTGTGCCATCTTGGCATAGGCCAACACTGGCACGCCGGCCTGCAGCATGGCTGCCATCAGGGCCAGGGCGAAAAATCGCATTCGGAGAAAAGCAAACATCGGCAAAGTCTACAACACGTAACGCGCCAGGTCTTCGGATTGCGACAATTCGCCCAGCCGCGATTCGACATAGGCCGGATCGATGGTTAAGGTGCTGCCTTCGGATTTCGCGGCCTCGAAGGAAATGTCTTCGAGCAGCTTTTCCATCACGGTATAAAGCCGGCGCGCACCGATGTTTTCGGTTTTCTCGTTGACCGCGAAGGCGATCTCGGCCAAGCGCCGGATCCCTTCGGGGGTGAAATGCAGCGTGACTTTCTCGGTCGCCAAGAGTGCCTCGTATTGCTTGGTGAGCGAGGCATGGGTGGCGGTCAAGATCTGTTCGAACTCGGCCACCCCTAAGGATTCCAGTTCGACGCGAATCGGAAAGCGCCCCTGCAATTCAGGAATCAGATCGGAAGGCCTGGCATAGTGAAATGCGCCCGAACCGATGAACAGCACATGGTCGGTCTTGATCATGCCGTACTTGGTGGTCACCGTTGTGCCCTCGACCAAGGGCAGCAGGTCGCGCTGCACGCCCTGGCGCGAAACGTCCGCCCCCTGGCTCTCGGAGCGGCTCGCGATCTTGTCGATCTCGTCGATGAAAACGATGCCGTTTTGCTCGACGTTGTGGATCGCGCGGGCCTTGAGTTCCTCATCGTTGATCAGTTTGCCGGCTTCCTCGTCGGTCAGCACCTTGAGAGCCTCCCTGACCTTGAGCTTGCGCGCCTTCTTGCGCGATTGCCCTAAGTTGGCGAACATGCCCTGCAACTGGCTGGTCAGCTCTTCCATGCCGGGTGGTGCCAGTACTTCCATTTGCGCGGCCGCTTGGGCGACTTCGATTTCGATTTCGCGATCGTCCAGCTCGCCTTCGCGCAGCTTCTTGCGAAACTTCTGGCGTGTGGCGTTTTCCGGCTCGTCGGCCGCCGAGGCATGGAAGCCGAAATCGCGCGCCGGCGGCAACAGGGCGTCGAGCACGCGTTCCTCGGCGGCGTCGGCGGCGCGTGCACGCACCTTTTTCATTTCCGTCTCGCGGGTGAGCTTGACGGCCACCTCGGCCAAGTCGCGGATGATGGTGTCGACATCGCGCCCGACGTAGCCCACCTCGGTGAATTTGGTGGCTTCGACCTTGATGAACGGCGCGTCGGCGAGTTTCGCTAAGCGCCGCGCGATCTCGGTCTTGCCCACGCCAGTGGGCCCGATCATCAGGATGTTCTTGGGCGTGATTTCCGAGCGCAGCGGCTCTTCCACATTCTGCCGGCGCCAGCGGTTGCGCAAGGCGATGGCGACCGCTTTCTTGGCGCGCGCCTGGCCCACGATGTGGCGGTCGAGTTCGTGGACGATTTCCTGCGGGGTCATGGACGACATGGTTTCAACCTGTTCCGGGTGCTTGGGAGTTGCCGCCGCGCGCGGCGCCCGTCAGCGGCGCGCCGTGCCGCGCCCGTCAGCGGCGCGCCGTGCCGCGGCGGTCACGGCTACTCCAGCACTTCGATGCTGTGATTCTGATTGGTGTAAATGCAGATTTCGCCGGCGATCGCCAGCGACTTGGCCACGATTTCCTTAGCCGGCAATTCGGTGTTGTCCAGCAGGGCCTTGCAGGCGGCCTGGGCATAGGCGCCGCCGGAGCCGATCGCCAGGATGCCCTGTTCGGGTTCGAGCACGTCGCCGTTGCCGGTGATGATCAGGGAATGCTGGCGGTCGGCCACTGCCAGCATGGCTTCGAGCCGACGCAGGATACGGTCGGTGCGCCAGTCCTTGGCCAGCTCGACAGCTGCACGCAGCAAGTGCCCCTGGTGCTTTTCCAGCTTGGCTTCGAAGCGCTCAAACAGGGTGAACGCATCGGCGGTACCGCCGGCGAAGCCGGCTAAGATTTTCTCGTGGTACAGGCGCCGCACCTTGCGCGCGCTGGCCTTGATGATGATGCTGCCGAGCGTAACCTGGCCGTCACCGCCAAGCGCGACCTGCTGGCCGCGGCGTACCGATACGATGGTCGTGCCGTGATACTGTTCCATAGCTCTGGGATATGGCGCCGCGGGTGGCGCAAATCAAGTCGTAAAACGCGTTACGGCTTGCGCCGTGCGAGTTTGGCGTAGGCGGTGAAGCCCATGGTCACGAAAAGCGTCGCCAGGAGGGGGCTGGGGCTGCGCACCTCCACCTGCTTGCCGGCGGTCTTGAGTGCGGCAACCAGATTGAGGAGCGCGCCGGCGGCGATGAAATCCATGCGTTTCACATGGAAGACATCGATGATCACGCTGTCACGTTCGGCGGCGAAGTCGCCGACCCCCTTGAGTTGCGCCTCGCCGTTGCCCTCGATTTCGCCCTTCAGGTAGAAGGCGTCGTCCGCTGCCGGCTGCGCTTCCGCAGCCGAAACCACTGCAACGGCGGCGGGCTGTTTCGGCGTTTCGACCCAGGACGGCGGTGACACCTCATAGGTGATGCAATAACTGAGTGCCGCTTCCTCGAATTCGGCCTGCATGTCGTGCGCCTGGTACAAATCGAGCAACAGCAGCCAGAAGGATTCGGGGATGTCGGAGCGACCGATCTCGACCTGAGCTGTGAGGATGCCCAGCAGGTGCTCGCCGCCCGCATAAGTGATTTCATGGCCGCTCTTGGCAAGTGCCGCCAGACTGGCGCGCATCTGCACACAGCTGTCGGCGCTGATGCTCTCGACCTTGTCAAAGTCGATGCGCAGCACCTGGTTCTTGGCCGCCACCAGTCGCAAGTAATCGAACTGCTTGGCGGCGCCGGCATCGAGGCGGCCGCTGAACACCACCTGTGGGCCTGCGGCTTGCGCAGTGACGCTCTTGAGCGTGGAGCGATCGTTGAAGGCCGGCGGCGAGGTTTCAAAGCGCACCGCGAACTGCAGGGCGGCCGCCTCGAACTCGGCGCGCCGGCCCTGATTTTCAAACAGGTCGAACAGCATGAGCCAGGCCTGTCGGGCCGCCTGCGCGGGCAGGTCTTCGGCGCCCGCGGCTTCTTCAAGCGCGCCTTGTGCCGCCGCGTCCTGACGGTTGGCATACAGGATTGCCGCTTCTTCAAGCGCCGGGGCGGCCTCGAAGGGGCTTTCCTGCACTTCCATCATCATGACCGAATTGGGCGCGCGTTTCTTCGACGACGGCGCTGCGCTCGCAGTTGGCGCCGCACGCGGCCGGGCGCCGGACTGAAACCCGTGTTCGATCACCGGTTTGACCGGGCGGCGTTCTCCAGGGCCGCGCATGCGATCGCTTGACGCCATCTCGGCTTCGATGCCGTCAATCTTGCGGGCGGTATCGGGCCCGGTATCGGGTGCGGAAGCGGGTGCGGAAGCGGGTGCGGAAGCGGGTGCGGAAGCGGGTGCGGAAGCGGGTGCGGAAGCGGCGACCGGAGCGCCTTGCGCCGACTTTTGCCCATCGGCCCGGTTTGGCGCACGCGCCGTTTGGCGCGCAGGCGCGCCCGCCTTGTTCGGCTCGTTGGGTTTTTTGTTGAAAAGGGAAAATGCCAAGGCGAAATATGCGCTCAGTACAAGTTGGCAATCATGCCAGCACGCATCAAGCAGCCAGATTCAAAAACAAACTTGTACCACAGTTTGGGCGCCCTCAAGCGCAACGCGCAGACGATGCCACGTGCGGAACTATGCGGAAATGCGCGCATGCTTGGCAGGTTTACTATCCGATGGACTTCGCGTGGCGCGCTGCCCCTGCACCGAAGCTTTCGGCGCGAGGGGCGGGCGGCATGCTTACTCGCCGTACATCTTTTGCTTGAGTTCGCGCCGCTGCTGCGCTTCGATCGACAGATTCGCGGTCGGTCGGGCCAACAGGCGCTTCAAGCCGATGGGTTCGCCGGTTTCGTCGCAATAACCGTAATCGCCGGCGTCGATACGGGCCAAGGACTGCTCGATCTTCTTCATCAGCTTGCGCTCGCGATCGCGCGTGCGCAACTCCAGGGCATGCTCTTCCTCGATAGTGGCGCGGTCGGCCGGATCGGGCACCGATGGTGTTTCGCGCAGATGCTCGGAAGTCTCGCCGGCATTGGCCAGCAGTTCGTCGCGCAAGCTCGCGAGGATGTTGCGAAAAAACGCCAGTTGGGACTCGTTCATGTAGTCCTTGACCGGCATGCGCAGCAATTCCGCCTCGGTCAGTACCTTGATCGGCTGTTTGGATTTGACCGCGCTCATGCTGTTTCCTTGCTCGCTGGATGCTGATTTATGCGGTGGTGCACAGTTCAAGGCCCTTGACGAATACATCCTTGGGCAGGTTGCGCCCGATGAACACCATTTTACTCGTTCTTTTCTCGTCGGGACCCCATGGTTTGGCCAGATCACCGCCCATCATCATGTGCACGCCCTGAAACACAACGCGGCGATCCTGACCGGTCATGTTGAGCACGCCCTTGTAGCGCATCATGTCCTTGGAATACACCTGGATCATGGCCGAGAGGAATTCCTCCAGCTTCATCGAATCGAAAGGCTTGTCGGTCTTGAAAATGAAAGACTGGACCGCGTCGTCGTGCTCATGGTCTTCATCGTCCAGAAACCCGGGTTCGATTTCGAGAATCGAATTCAAATTGAACCCGCGAATGTCGAGAATGTCGGTAAGCGGCGTGTTGCCGAAATGCACGCCCTTGATCGGCGCGCGCGGGTTCATGCGCTTCAAGCGGTCCTTCAGGCGAATTTGCTCGTCTTCCGGCACCAGATCGAGCTTGGAAAGCAGAATGCGGTCGGCAAAACCCACCTGCTCCTGCGCTTCGCGATGCTCATCGAGTTGGGTCTGCGCATGCTTGGCGTCGACCACGGTGACGATCGCATCGAGCAGGTAATACTCGGCGATCGCGTCATCGATGAAAAAGGTCTGCGCTACCGGCGCCGGATCGGCCAGGCCGGTGGTTTCGATGATCACCCGATCGAACGACAGGGATTTGTCTTCGCGCTTGCGTTTCAAGTCGCCCAGGATACGCACCAGGTCGCCGCGCACAGTGCAGCAGATGCAGCCGTTGTTCATCTCGATGATCTGCTCCTGCCCCTGTTCGCGCAGCAGGATGTCGTTGTCGATGCCTTCCTCACCGAATTCATTCTCGATCACGGCGATTTTGTGGCCGTGGTCTTCGGAAAGAATACGGTTGAGGAGCGTGGTCTTGCCGGCGCCCAGAAAACCGGTCAGGATAGTGACGGGAACTTGTGTTGCCATGGCGCAAATCCTCTGGAGAGAACCTCGTGAAGGGGCGGGAGAATAGCAGAATCGGGCGGCTTGTGGGTGGCGGTGGGCCGGTTTTCGAGGCAACTGATCTTGCGTGAAGCGATCCGCGTTCGTGAGTGAACCGTGTCTCATGAATGCAATGTTCAAGAATGCCGCAATACCTGCCATGCCGCAATACCTGCCGCAGGCGATGGCCCGGCGCAATGCAGCGAGTCTCGACTTCAGACCTTGGGCGGCGGTCACGCCTTCTGGTATTGAAAATGCGCCTATGGCAGTCGAGCCCTTGAGGGCGTCGATAGGTTTCAATGCCGTGGGGGCCCTGCTGGCGACCGTACTGCCTACTGCGGAATCGTCAGACCGCTGGCAGCTTGCGCAACACTAAGCCCTTGAGGTACTCGCCTTCCGGAAACGACAGCCGTACCGGGTGGTCCGGCGCGCCGCACAGCCGATCTTCGATCACCGCGTCGACCCCGGCGTCCTGCGCCGCGCCGGCGACAATTTTCTGGAACAAATCCGCATTGACGCCGCCCGAACACGAAAAGGTGACAAGTCGCCCACCGGGAGTGAGTAATTTGAATCCGAGCAGGTTGATGTCCTTGTAGGCGCGTGCGGCGCGTTCGACCGAGGCCGGGGTCGGCGCGAACTTCGGCGGGTCGAGGATGATCAGGTCGAAACTGCGCCCGCTGTCGCGCAGTTCGCGCAGTGCCGCGAACACGTCGGCTTCCAGCCATTCGCAGCCGGACGGGTCGAGCTTGTTGGCCGCGACGTTGCGCCGCGCGATATCGAGGGCCGGGCCGGAAGAATCGATTGACAACACGTGCCGGGCGCCGCCCGCTGCGAGGGCGATCGAAAAGCCCCCCGTGTAGCAAAAGCAGTTAAGGGCGCTCATGCCGGGCTGCGCGGCGGCGAGTTCGCGTACAAGGCGCCGATTGCCGCTTTGATCAAGATAGAAGCCGGTTTTGTGGCCGTGGGCGATGTCGACCGCAAGCCGAATCCCGTGCTCCTCGATGGTCACGTGCGTCGCCGGCGTGCCGTGCAGGGGGCCGGCACGGGGTGCCAGGCCTTCAAGTTGGCGCACGTCGGCATCCGAACGTTCGTAGAGATTGGAAAGACCGGTGGCGGCGCGCAGGGCGTCGGCGATCGCTTCGCGCCATTGCTCGGCGCCGGTGGAAAGAAACTGTGCCACCAGGGTATCGGCATAGCGGTCGACGATGAGGCCCGGCAGGGCGTCGGATTCACCATGAATAAGGCGCATGCCGCCGTTGGCTTCTGCTGGTGGCCGGCGCTTGATCGCGGCGTTTATGCGGCTTGTGAAAAAGCTGCCGTCGATGCGGGTTGCGGCGTCGAAGGTCCAGACGCGGGCGCGAATCTGCGAGGTTGGGCTGAACGCCGCTTGCGCGAGAAAGCTGCCGTTGGCACCTACGATGCGTACGGTGTCGCCTGCCGCGGGCTGGCCTTCGACCTGGGCGATGGCGCCGGAGAAAACCCAGGGGTGGCGTCGCAGCAGGGATTTTTCGCGGCCCGGTTTCAGCACGATGCTGGGCATGGCTTACTTGCGGCGCGCGCGTGGGTGGGCCACGTCGTATACCTTCGACAGTTGCTGGAAATCGAGGTGGGTATAGATCTGGGTGGTGCTGATGTTGGCGTGGCCGAGCAATTCCTGCACCGCGCGCAGGTCGCCGGAGGATTGCAGCATGTGGCTGGCGAACGAGTGGCGCAGCACATGCGGGTGCACGTGGGCCGGCATGCCGCTTTTTTGCGCCCAGCGTTTCAGGCGGGTTTGCACCAGCGTCGCCGATACCCGCTTGCCGCGTGGCGAGAGAAACAGCGGACGCGGATCGTCGCGCAGCAATTGCCCGCGCGCCGCGCGCCACGCCGCCAGCGCTTCCAAAGCGCGGCGCCCCACGGGAACGCTGCGGGTCTTGCCACCCTTGCCGGTAACAGTGACTTCGCCGCCGCGCGCATCGATCCAGCCAATCGAGGCAGCGTCCGGCGTGTGGTCCAAACCGATCAATTCGGCTAAGCGCAGGCCGGAGGAATAGAACAACTCGAACATCGCGCGGTCGCGCAACTCTTGCGGATCGTCTGGATTGGCCGCTGCGGCATCGAGCAGCATGCCGGCGTGATCGACTGACAGCGCCTTGGGCAAGCCACGCGCCGCTTTGGGCGCACGGATGCCGGTGGCCGGATTGAGCATGAAGCCCTGGCGCCGGCAGGCCCATCTGAAAAAACTGCGCCAGGCGGATAGCGCGCGGGCAATCGAGCGTGGCTTGAGGCCCTTCTGGTGCAAGCGCGCGGCGAAGCTGCGGATGTCTGTCGCCTTGAGTGCTGCTGGCGGTCGGGTGCCGGACAGTTGCTCCAGCACCACCAGATCGCGTCCATAGGTGGTGAGCGTCGCTTTCGAGTAAGCGCGCTCGCCTTCGAGGTAAGACAGGAACGCCGCCGCCAGCTCGGTCAGGCCGCTGGCGGAAGCGGTCACGGGGTCGGGTAGAGGTGCGCCAACGCCGCCGACAGCGATTCGGCCAGGCGTTCGAGATACAGAGTGCCCATGCCGGCATAAAAGCGGTGTTCATCTTCGCTGGCGAGCGCCAGCAAACCGCCGCCGCCACTGACGGCCATCAAGGCCAGGGACTTCAGGTGCGGTGCGGCTTCACCGAACCACCCGGCGACTTCTTCCCCGACCTTGACTTCCGCCGCTTTAAGGCCATGGATCCGGCCGCAATAGGGCAGCTTGAAGTCTGATGCAGGCGTGTCGACAAGCTGACGCAAACCCTCAGTCAGGCTGGTGCCGCTATCGATACTGGCGAATTCAGGCTTGACGCGCCAGGCACGGAACTGGCAGTGCGGGATCGCGAAATCCTCGCGCAGGTGGTAATTCATGCGCTCGATCACCTTAAGCGGCGAGACCGGCACGGCGCCCAGCATGGCAAGGGTGAGGCGATGCATCTTGGACGAAAGCGCATCGTTGCTGTGACCGGTTTCGACTAAGTCGGCCAGGGAGTGTTCAAGCGCCTTGACTTTCTCGCGCAGGGTCAGCATCTGCCGTTCCGGCAGCGAGATCGCGCGACCCCCGTGCGGGTGCGGCAGAAAGATCTGCGCCATCTGGTCGGCGTAGTCTTCGAAAAAACTGGGGTTGTGCTGCAAATACTGGGCGACGGCGTCGGGGGTCATCCGGGGGCTCTTGGTTGGCTTGTGCGAATTGTACGTTCAGGCTGGCGCCAACTCAATCTCGCCCTCGAACACCGTCACTGCAGGCCCGGTCATCAGCACCGCGTGCCCGGCGCCCGGCCAACGAATCGAGAGCGCACCGCCATGGGTATCGACGCGGACCGGCGTGTCGCCGGCCAGCAGGCCGCGGTCGATGCCGGCAACCACCGCCGCGCAGGCGCCAGACCCGCAAGCCAGGGTTTCGCCAACCCCGCGTTCGAACACACGCAGGCGGATATGGCTCGGCGACAGCACCTGCATGTAGCCTGCGTTGACATGCTGCGGGAAGGCTGGGTGCGCCTCGATCGCCGGGCCTTGCATTGCCACCGGTGCGTGGTCGATATCGTCGACCACCTGCACCGCATGCGGGTTACCCATCGAGACAATCGAAACATCGACAGTCTCACCGAGGATATCCAGCAGGTAGCGCCGCGGATAGCCGGCCGGTCGGGTCTGAGTGGGCTCGAAGGGCAGCGATTTCGGTTCGAACGACGGCGCGCCCATGTCCACGCTGACATCGCCATTGTCCTCAAGCCGCGGTTCGATGATGCCGCCCAGGGTTTCGACGCGGATGCTGCGTTTGGGTGTCAGACCCTTGTCGTGCACGAAGCGCACGAAGCAGCGCGCGCCATTGCCGCATTGCTCGACCTCGCCGCCATCGGCATTGATGATGCGGTAGCGAAAATCGGTATCGTCGCGGGTCGCGCGTTCCACGATCAGGATCTGGTCGGCGCCGATGCCGAAATGGCGGTCGGTGAGGGCGCGCCATTGCTCGGGTGTCGGGTTGATGCTCTGGTGGATGGCGTCGATGACGATGAAGTCATTGCCCAGGCCGTGCATTTTCGAGAAGCGCAGTTTCATCGCGGGGCGGGCTCGGGTTGACTGGCGTAAAAGGGCGCGGCGCCCGGTGGCCGGGTCTTGAAGCGCTTGTGCAGCCAATGATATTGCGCCGGCGCCGCCCGCACCATGTCTTCAATGAACGCGTTCATGCGTCGCGTGTCGGCCTCGATGCTGGCGCCCGGGTAGTCCTGCCAGGGTGGATGGATCGTGACGGTATAGCCGCTCTCGGTCATGGTGGCCACGCACGGCAGGATGGTCGCCCCCGACAGGCGTGCCAGCCGCGAAACGGCCGTCACGGTGGCGGCAGGGATGCCGAAAAACGGCACGAAAACCGCATCGCGCGCGCCCAGGTCCATGTCCGGCAAATAGTACAGGGGCAGACCCTGCTTGAGGGCGCGCAGCGCATCGCGGACGCCTTCCTGGCGCGACAGCAGCAGGGGGGCGTTGAAGCGCCGGCGGCCGGCGAGCAGGGCGGCATTGAATAATCGGTCTTTCTGGTTGGCGTAAATGGTGGCTAAGCGGCTGTCGAGCGAAAGGCGCGACCAGGCTGCGTCAAGTCCGGCGAAATGCGGGGCCAGCAAGATCAACGGCTTGCCGGCCAAGGCTGTCAGATGCGAGCCGCCATCGACATGGACGAGCGCCCGGATGCGTGCCGCTGAGGCATGCCACAAGATGGCACGGTCGAGAAAACCCTGCCCGAACAAACGGAATGTCTGACGCACCAGGGCGCGCCGCTGCGTCGCCGTGAGTTCCGGCAGGCAGGCATCAATGTTGGCTTGCGCTACCCGGCGGCGTTGCGGCGCCAGCCGGTAGAGGAAGGCGCCCAGCAATCTGCCGCAAGCGCGCAGCAGGCCAAGAGGCATGTAATGGGCGGCGCGCATCAGTGCCAGCAAAAGGCGCGTCATGCGTCGCCTGTCAGCGGTTCGGTGGCGCTGTCTTGTTGCCCCGCCGGCACCCTGTAGCGGTCATAGCTCCACAGGTATTGCGCCGGGCACTCGCGGATCAGGGTTTCCAGCGCGTCGTTGATCTGTGAGACCGCTTTGGTCATGTCGTCTGCCAGGACTGCGTCGAACGGTCGGACCGTCAGCCGATATCCGCGCCCGCGCGGCAGACGTTCGGCAAAGGCCAAGAGCATCACCGCGTCGCTGCTGCGCACCAGGCGTTTGACCAAGGTCATGGTGTAGGCGGGCTTACCGAAAAAAGGTGCCCACACACCCTCGCCGAAACGCGGGGTCTGGTCGGGCAGCAGGCCGGCTGCCTCGCCGCGCCTCAAGGCACGGATCAGGGCGCGCACGCCGGCGAAATCGGCACTGGCAAGCTTCATGTTGGGGCGGCCGCGGCCGGATTCGATCAACGGCGTCAGTGCCGCCTTGCGCGGTCGCCGGTAGAGCACAGTGATCGGTTTGTCGACGGCTGCCCGGTGTGCGTAGAACTGGGCGGTGATTTCGAAGCAGCCGAGGTGCGGCGTCAAGAAAATGATGGGACGGCCGGCGGCATGGGCGGCGTCGATATGTTCCCAGCCGCGGGTTTCGACAACCAGTGCGGCGACCGCATGGGGTGGACGCAACCAGACGGCAGGCAATTCGGTCATCGCTTTGCCGGCTTCGCGAATCGCCGCTGTGCGTGTTGCAAGGTCGGTATATCCGGCCTGCTCGAGGTTGGTGTCGAGGTGTTCGCGATAGCCGCTCGAGGCCCGGTAGGTGAGGATGCCGAGTGCCGACCCCGCGAGATGCAGCAGCCAAAGAGGCATGCGCGAGGCGAGCAGGAAAAGAAATTTGAGCAATTGTCGACTTGGGGCGAAGTGGCGGTCTGTTAAAATGAAGCGTTGTCAGGTTCTCTGTCTCAACGCTGTCCCGATCAACCCACTTCAATTTAATCAGCCCACTTCCATGAGCGAATATTTGTTTACGTCGGAGTCCGTCTCCGAAGGTCACCCGGACAAGGTGGCAGACCAGGTTTCAGACGCGATTCTTGACGCGATTTTAGCCCAGGACAAATTTAGCCGAGTGGCCGCCGAAACCCTGTGCAACACCGGTCTTGTGGTTCTGGCCGGTGAAATCACAACCAACGCAAACGTCGACTATATCGGCGTCGCGCGCGAGACCCTGAAACGCATCGGCTACGACAACACGGACTACGGCATCGACTACAAGGGCTGCGCGGTGCTGGTGGCTTACGACAAACAATCACCGGACATATCCCAGGGTGTGACCGAGGGGCAGGGCCTGAATCTGGATCAGGGTGCCGGCGACCAGGGCCTGATGTTCGGCTATGCCTGCGACGAGACCCTCGAATTGATGCCGCTGCCGATTTATCTGGCGCATCGCCTGGTTGAACGGCAAAGCGAGCTGCGGCGCGACGGCCGGTTGCGCTGGCTGCGCCCGGATGCCAAGTCGCAAGTGACCATCAAGTATGTGGACGGCAGGCCTGCGGAAATCGATACCGTCGTGTTGTCGACCCAGCATTCGCCGGAGATGCAGCACAAGGACATCGAGGAGGCGGTGATCGAGCAGATCATCAAGCCGGTTCTGCCCAAGCACATGATTGCCAAGAACATCCGCTACCTGGTCAATCCGACCGGGCGCTTCGTGATCGGCGGTCCGCAAGGCGACTGTGGCCTCACCGGCCGCAAGATCATTGTCGACACCTACGGCGGCGCCGCGCCACATGGCGGTGGCGCGTTCTCCGGCAAGGACCCGTCCAAGGTCGACCGCTCGGCAGCTTACGCGGCGCGTTATGTGGCCAAGAACGTGGTGGCGGCCGGCCTGGCGTCCCGCTGCCAGGTTCAGGTCAGCTACGCCATCGGCGTGGCCAAACCCACTTCGATCATGGTCACCACCTTTGGAACTGGCAAGATCAGCGACGAGAAACTCGAAGCACTCGTGGCCCAGCATTTCGACTTGCGGCCGAAGGGCATCATCATGATGCTCGACCTGTTGCGCCCGATTTACCAGAAGACCGCCGCCTACGGTCATTTCGGTCGGGAAGAACCCGAGTTCACCTGGGAAAAAACCGACAAAGCCGCAGCCCTCAAGGCTGCGTCCGGCGTGTAACGCCGGCGCAGCAGGTTGCCAAACCCTCGTTTGTTCCGCTCAGCAATGGCGTCTTTTTGCCGTCAACGAGATGTTTGTGAGGGGTGCAAGGCGTTGTTGGACAGGGTTTATTGTGTCGTATAATTTGTTTTGCTGAGGAGCGTTGCGACTACGGTTCGTCCGTAGCCAGGCTCAGCAAGAACAAACGGCGCTCAAACACTCTCAACCGTGTTTGGAGCGCCTTTTTTTGTCCGGCGCTCCGCTTAATCAGGAGCAGAAGCAATGGCAGCCGTACTCAAACCCGCCCAGGATTATCACGTCGCCGACATCACGCTCGCCGACTGGGGCCGCAAGGAAATCAAGATTGCCGAGACCGAAATGCCCGGTCTGATGGCGATTCGCGAAGAATTCGCGTTGACCAAGCCGCTGCGCGGCGCGCGCATCACCGGATCGTTGCACATGACGATCCAGACCGCGGTGCTGATTCAGACTCTCGAGGCACTGGGCGCGCAGGTGCGTTGGGCTTCGTGCAACATTTACTCGACCCAGGATCATGCCGCTGCGGCAATTGCCGCCAACGGCACGCCGGTATTCGCCTACAAGGGCGAGAACCTGGACGAATACTGGGATTACAC
>JAYVWK010000325.1:0-6202 GCA_043786185.1 Burkholderiales bacterium | reverse complement strand
GATGATCATCAGGAACAGCGATGCGAACACCGCCGCCAGCGGGGTTTTCGCACCGGCATCGAAGTTGAGGCCGCTGCGGGTGAACGAGCCCGAGGACGGGTAGCCGGAGAGAACGCTGCCGACCAGGTTCGACAAGCCCTGACCGACGACCTCCTGGTTGCTGTCGATTTTCTGGCCCGAGCGCAGGGCCACCGAGCGGGCGATCGCGATCGCTTCGGTGAGCGCGAGGACTGCGATGATCGCGGCGCTTATTCCCAACTGCGACCAGACCGCTAGCTCGAAACTGGGCACCGACAGACGCGGCAAGGCGGCCGGCAATTCACCCACCGTAGGCACGCCGCCCAGCACGGCTGCGAGAAAGCCGGCCGCCACCATGCCGACAATCATGTGCGGCACGCCGCGATGAATCCAGCGCGACGCCATCGCGGCGCCCAGGGCCAGCGCGCCAACCGCGGCGATCTGCCACTGCGCCTGCGGCATCAGTGACACGGTTTGCCAGAGCTGGCCGAAGAAGCCGCTGGTGGTGACGCCCTTGAGTCCGAAGAAATGTTTCAACTGGCTGGCGGCGATCAGGAACGCCGCGCCGCTGGTGAATCCGACCACCACGCTGTGCGAAATGTGGTGCGCGAGACGACCCAGGCGTGCCAGCCCTATGCCCAACTGGATCGCGCCGACCAGAAATCCCAAGGTCAAGGCCAGCAGGATGAATTGCGGGCTGCCCGGCGCGGCCAGCGGCGCCAACGCGGAAAAAACCACGATCGAAATCGCCGCCGTCGGCCCGGACACCAGATGCCAGGAGGAGCCGAACAAGGCCGCCACCACCGCCGGCCCGATCGCGCAGTACAGGCCATATTCCGGCGGCAGGCCGGCGATCGCGGCATAGGCAATGCCCTGTGGCAACACGATCAGCGCGCCGGTCAGGCCGGCAATAGCGTCTTGCCGCAGGCTCGCGCGATCGACCCGATGCTGCCAGGCCCGCCAGGGCATCCAGGCGCTCATCGCTTAGCGGTGCGTATCGCCAACATAGTCATGGCTGCGGGTATCGACGTAGGAAATGCGGAATTCGACCGGGCGGTCGTGATACGCGAAGGCAACGCGGCGAATCACCAATACCGGCAAACCGGCAGGCAGGTCGAGCGCGCGGGCGACATCCTTGGGCACGATGGCGGCGGACAAGCGCTGCGCGGTGCGCACCACGTTGATGCGATAGTCGTCCTGATACAGGTTGTAGAGCGTGCCGGGGCGCTCGCGCAGCTTCTTTTCGGTCAGGCGCGGAAACAGCGATTCCGGCAGGGTGATGTCATCCTGCATCAGGGGCTTGCCCTCGAGCGCCAGGGTATTGCGAAAGCGCAGCGCTCGATCGCCTTCGTGCAGGCCCAGCTTGGCGGCAACTTCGCGGTTCAGGCGAATGCGTTCGAAATCGTGCAGGCGCACATCGGGATATTCTTTGTAGCCGTCCTGCCGCTCGACATGAAAAAAATGAAACAGCAGGCGATCGCGATTGTGCGTTGCAACGAAGGTACCGCGCCCCTGCTGGCGCACCAGCATGTTCTGCGCCACCAGTTCGTCGACCGCCTTGCGGATGGTGCCGATGGCGACCCCGAACTCTTGCTTCAGGCGAACTTCGGAAGGAATCGCCTCACCCGGCATCCAGGCGCCCTGGGCTAAGCGGCGTGTCATGGCGCGCGCGATTTCGCGATAGGCCGGGCCGGCAAACGAGGCGCCGGCCAACAGGCCCAAGGGTAAAACGCGCGCAGGCGTGGATTCAGTGGAACGGGTGACCAAGACGGCGGGACGCGGTTGGATGGGTGGGCACAGTCTAACAGGCGCTTGGTCCAAATTCAACCAAGTCATCTAGTTGACTTGCATCTCCGGCCCGGAGTACCCTTGCGGCCGTGTCTATCAACCCGCAAGGAACCCACACGTGAACCACTTCGTTTTGCACGACGCCGCCGACACCGTCGCGGTCGTGGTTGTCGAAGGCATCCAGGCCGGCATGCAGCTGCGCGGCTGGATCATGGACGACAACCGCCACATCCAGATGACCGCCGCGCAGGACATCCCGATCGGCCACAAGATCGCGCTTACAGACATGAAAACCGGCGACACTGTGATCAAGTACGGCGTCGACATCGGCCGCGTGGTCAAGGACATGAAAGCGGGCGAGCATGCCCATGTACACAACATCAAAACCAAGCGGTGGTGAAACAATGATTTCCAAGAACACGACCTTCATGGGCTACCGCCGCGAGAATGGCCGCGTCGGTGTGCGCAACCACGTCATCATCCTGCCGGTGGATGATCTTTCCAACGCCGCCTGCGAAGCGGTGGCCTACAACATCAAGGGCACCATCGCGATTCCGCACCCCTACGGGCGCCTGCAGTTCGGCGCCGACCTGGAACTGCATTTCCGCACCCTGATCGGCACCGGCTCCAACCCCAACGTGGCCGCGGTGGTGGTAATCGGCATTGAAGACGGCTGGACCAAGAAGATCGTTGACGCGATCGCCGCCACCGGCAAGCCGGTGACCGGTTTCGGCATCGAGGGTTATGGCGACCACGAGACCATCAAGCGCGCGTCGAAAATCGCCAAGGAATACGTGCAATGGGCCAGCGAGAAGCAGCGCGAGGAATGCCCGATCCATGAATTGTGGGTCTCCACCAAGTGCGGCGAATCCGACACCACCTCCGGCTGCGGTGCCAACCCCACCGTGGGCGCGGCCTTCGACAAGCTGCACCCGTTGGGCAACTACCTGTGCTTCGGCGAAACGTCAGAGATCACCGGCGGCGAATCGATCGTCGCGGCGCGTTGTGCCAACGACCGCGTGCGTGACCAGTTCATGTTCATGTTCAATCGCTACCAGGACTTGATCAACCGCCACAAGACCAGCGATCTTTCGGACAGCCAGCCGACCAAGGGCAACATCGCCGGCGGCTTGACGACCATTGAAGAAAAAGCGCTGGGCAACATCCAGAAAATCGGCAAGAAATGCACCGTCGATGGAGTGATCGACAAGGCGGAGATGCCGACCCATCCGGGCTTGTGGTTCATGGATTCGTCCTCCGCCGCCGCCGAAATGGTGACCCTGTGCGCCGCCTCCGGCTTCGCCGTGCACTTTTTTCCCACGGGCCAGGGCAACGTGATCGGCAACCCGATCCTGCCGGTGATCAAGGTTTGCTCCAACCCGCGCACCGTGCGCCTGATGAGCGAGCATGTCGACGTCGACACTTCGGCATTGCTGCAGTCTGAACTGACGCTCGAAGGCGCCGGCGACCAGTTACTCGACTGCATGCTGCGCACCGCCAACGGGCGGCTCACCGCGGCCGAGGCGCTCGGGCATCGCGAGTTCGTACTGACGCGGTTGTACGAAAGCGCTTAAAGCATGGAGACTGTGATTCCCGCGCAAGCGGGAATCACAGTCTTCCAACCTCGAACCTGGATTCCCGCCTGCGCGCATAGGCGCTAACTTAAAAGCTGCGGCGCTTTTCTCCCTCCCCTTTGAAGGGGGAGGGATGAGCAAAGTTAGCCGCTTATGCGCCTCTCCGGGAGTGACGAAGTGCGTGCCATGACCCACAAGATACTGATTACCGAATTCATGGATGCGCCCGCGGTCGATGCCTTGCGGGCGAAGTTCGAGGTCAACTATCAGCCGGACTACGTGCACAAGCGCCCGCAGCTCTTGGCCGCGGTGGCCAAGGTCCCGGCACTGATCGTTCGCAACCTGACCCAGGTCAACCGCGAAGTGCTGGACGCCGCGCCGCAGTTGAAAGTGGTGGGGCGCTTGGGCGTGGGTCTCGACAACATCGACATGGCGCTGTGCCAGGAGCGCAGCATCACCGTATACCCGGCCAGCGGCGCCAACGCGCTCTCGGTGGCGGAGTATGTGATCGGCACCACCATGATGTTGCTGCGCGGCGCGTATCGATCGACCAAACCCACCGCCAGCGGCGACTGGCAAAAGGTCAAGCTCTCGACCGGTTTCGAGACCCACGGCAAGACGCTGGGCATTGTCGGTTTCGGTGAAATCGGCCGCATCACTGCACGCCTCGCGCGGGGGCTTGGCATGCAGGTGATCGCCTGGGATCCTTACGTGGAGCCGGACGACCCGGTCTGGCAAAGCTCCGGCGTTGCCAGCGTTTCGCTCGACGCCCTGACTGCGCAGGCGCATGTCGTGACCTTGCATGTGCCGCTTACGGACAGCACGCGCAATTTCTTCGATGCGGCGCGGATTGCCAAGATGCGCAAGGGGGCGGTGCTGATCAATAGCGCGCGCGGCGGCGTCGTCGATGAAGAGGCGCTGACGCAAGCCCTGATCGACGGTCACCTGGGTGGCGCCGCCATCGACGTGTATGCCAAGGAGCCTTTACCGGCCGCGACACCGCTGGCGCGCGCGGTCGAAGCCGGGGTTGGCAACCTGGTTTTGACGCCGCACATCGCCGGGCTCACCCTGGAAGCCAACACGCGTGTCTCCGGCATGATCAGTGCGCGCGTCACCGAATTTCTGGAGAAGCTGCGGCATGGCTAAGGCCTCGCGGGCATGCTTGGTGCGGTTGACGGTCGCCCTTCCGCGCTAGACGACCTGTTTTCATTGCGAGGAGCTTTGGTGAAAAGCCAACCCAATATCCTGCACTCCACCGGCAGGTGGTTGGTCGAGCCGGCGCCGGCATGCGCGTAGCCTTCGCCGAAGGCGGCACACCTGAAGACTTCACCAAGTTCCTGGTCGCTGAAGGCGCGCGCTGGACCAATCTGGTCAAAGACGCGAACATCAAACCTGACTAAAGTCCTCGATGCCCATCCTGTCACTCGACGAACTGCAAGCCCTCGCACAGCGCGCACTGGCGCATGCCGGTGCCAACGCGGCCATGGCCGCTTCCACCGCCCGCGCTCTGGTGGCGGCCGAAGCGCAGGGTTTGGCTTCGCATGGCTTGTCGCGTGTGCCGCAGTACGCGGGCTTCCTGAAAAACGGCCGCGCGGACGGCCAGGCCGTGGCGAAGGTGGCACGCGCCAAGGGCGGCGCAGTGCTGATCGACGCCTGCGGTGGCCTGGCGTTTCCCGCTTGCGACCTGGCGATTGCCGAAGCGATGGCGCGTGCACGCGAACACGGCGTGGCGTTTGCGGGCGTGACCAACAGCCACCACTTTGGCGTAGCCGCGTATCACCTTGAGGTTGTCGCAGCACAGGGCCTGGCCGGCATCGCCATGGGCAACTCGCCGGCGGCCATGCCAATGCCCGGCGGCACGCGCGCCCTGTTTGGCACCAACCCGATTGCGGCCGCGTTTCCGCGCAAGCACGGCGCGCCGATTTCACTCGACCTCTCGCTCTCCGAAGTGGCGCGCGGCAAGATCATGATCGCTGCGCAAAAGGGCGAGCCGATTCCGCTTGGCTGGGCGCTCGACAAGCACGGCAAACCGACTACCAATGCAAAAGCCGCGATCGACGGCATGATGCTGCCGGCAGGTGGTACCAAAGGCGCCTTGCTCGCCCTGATGGTGGAACTGCTGGTGGTTGCGCTCACCGGCGCACGCTTTGGCTTCGAGGCTGATTCGTTTCTGGCAGCCGAGGGCAACCGCCCGAACATCGGCCAGGCCTTCATCGTGATCGACCCCAACGCGCTGGCCGGCAACGACGCCTATTACGAGCGCGTCGAGACCTTGCTCACGGCGATGCTGGCTGATGAAGATGTTCGCGTGCCTGGATACCGGCGCAATGAGCTCAGCGCCAAGGCCCGTGCAGACGGCCTGACAATTTCCGACGCGCTGCTGGCGCAGTTGCAAACATTGGCGGCATGACCCATATGAACGCGCGCACTGCCATCAGTCTTGCCACGCTGCTTGTGGTGGCGGCGCTTTGGTATCTATTCACCTCGGCCACCGGCTGGGTTGGCTCGGCGCGCTTTCCCAACCCGGTCGAGTTCGGCGCGGCGGTCAAGCAGATTGCGCTGACCGGCTATGCCGATGCGCGCATCCACCAGCATGTGCTGCAAAGCTTCAAGCTGGTGCTGATGGGCTTTGCTGTGGCAGTATCGGTGGGCGTCCCGCTGGGTCTGTTGATGGGCTGGAACCGGCGCGCCGAAGCGCTGCTCAACCCGATTTTCCTGATCATTCGGCCGATTCCGCCGCTGGCGTGGATACCGCTCGCCATCGTGTGGCTGGGTCTGGGCGATGCGGCCAAGATCATGGTGATTTTCTTCGCGGCGTTTGT
>JAYVWK010000324.1:0-10543 GCA_043786185.1 Burkholderiales bacterium | reverse complement strand
TGTTCGAGCTCAACAATGGCGAGTACCTGGACCGTCACCGAGACCTGCTCAAGGAAACGGTGATCTGGAACATCGAGGCAGGGCGCAAACTTTCCGCCGCCGACATCGCACGTGCCGATACCGAACGCGCGCGTATCTACGAGCGGGTGTCGAAGTTTTTCGAAACCCATGAGTATCTGGTCACGGTGGTCAACCAGGTGCCGCCGTTCCCGGTCGACCAGGAATACGTGACCGAGATCAATGGTGAAAAGCTCGCCACTTATCTTGACTGGATGAAGAGCTGCTACTACATCACCATCACCGGGCATCCGGCGATCTCGGTACCGGCCGGGTTTACCGACGACGGATTACCGGTGGGCATCCAGATCGTCGGCCGGCGCAACGCCGATTTCAGCGTACTGCAACTGGCCTATGCTTTTGAGCAGGCCACGATGGTATGGCAGCGTAGGCCGGCGCTGGCGCAGTAAGATGGATATTCAATGCCTGAAAAGGCTTGGCGCAGCGGCTGCATGGCCCGTGAAAATGGGAAACACTGAACAAGTCCGTAGGTCGAGAATCTCACTTTTGCGACACGTTGAATCGATACGAATCTTCGTTCGAGAATCCGCATTCCAGGGACTTGTTCAGTGTTTCCGAAGCTGTCCGCGCCGTGATTTCAATCCACAGCAACTGGACTCCCGGCACTCGGCCGACTGGCTTGCCGCCAATTCAAACGTCTACTCGAAAGTCACAGCATGAAGACCATCCATATCCCGGCTACGCAAATGGCCACGCGCGTGGCGCGCTTTCGCGACCTCAAACCCTTGCCGGCGCAGACCGACCCGGACATTCCGCAGGCCGCCGCCGACCAGATCTACGCGCGCAAACTCTATTCGGTGATCGGCCTTGAGGGGGGCGCGGCGACGCCCATCAACGCCGGTGCGCCGATCGTGGGCGCGGGCGGCATGACTATGGTGATCGCTGTCTGCCCACCCGGTCAGGGCCCGTCGCTGCACGCCCATCGTCAGACCTTCGAGACCTTCACAGTGCTGCAAGGCAGCTTCGAGGTGAGCTGGAACGACCGGGGCCAGGACCGACTGGTGCTGGAGCAGTTCGACACCATCTGCGTGCCGCCCGAGGTGGCGCGCGCGTTCCGCAACGTGGGTCAGGGCGAGGGCCTGCTGCAGGTGCTGATTTCCGGCGGCGTGCACGACATGTCCGACATCGCCTTCGCGCCGGTGGTGGCTAAGCGCATCGCGGCGATCAAGCCCGAGGCGCTGGCGGCCTTCGAGAAGGCCGGGATGAAATTCGATGCGGCGATGGAGACCTGAGCGCCTGATCGAGCAGGCTTGCTATCGGTGCGATGTGCAATGGTGCAGGTGGGCGGCAATTCAAGGGATCAGGTCGGCGGCGAGAAATCCACACCGTGATACAGATCGCGCACCGTGGTTGAGACTGGCGCCGCTTATTGATCTGGTAACGGGAATCACAGGGTCGCAAGCGTAAGCGGCCTGCAAGCCATGGGCCAAGTGCGCAGCAAACCGGCGGCGACTTAGCGCGCCTCGGCGAACGGAACTACCATGCCAAGTGCACGCGCCGCCTTGTTCAGCCGCGCGTCGAAACAGGCGAACGTCGTGGCATCCGGCAGCGCGATGGCAAGTTCCTGCGCGGCCGCCAGTTGGAGCGCATCGTAGCCGCGCAGCGCGAACGTGTCGGCGTAGTCGCCAGCACGTTCCAACACGCTCTGTGAAACATCGATGATGGACAGTCTTGGCCAGTGGCGGGTGAAGGTTCGCTTGGCGTTGTCGATTAAACCGGTGTCAGAAGGCTGCTCGCGCGCGCGTCGCAATTCAGATGCGTGGCAAACGGATTCCGACCAGCACGCCACTCCCATCCGCGCGATTGCTCGCCGCGGCGTTGCCACGGTGAAACTCCGCCACCAAGCGAACTACGTAGAGCCCCAGGCCCAAGTGTGGTTCGTTGCCGACGGAACTTTCGCGCAGCGACACCATGCAGTCGAACAAGCGGGCGCGCTGCGGGTCGCCCATGTTGCCCGGCAACAGTGGACCGCTGTTCTCCACCTCGATTACGATCGCGCCAGCTTCGGCACGCAGCGTCACGACAATCGGTGTGGCTGGCGCGGTGAAGCTGACAGCATTGGCTACCAGTTTGTCCAGCGCCTGTGCCAGCAGATCGGGTGAACCCAGCACCTGCGCTGGCGCGCTCATGATGCGGGTCTCGAAGCCCTGTTGCGGATAGGCGGCACGGTAGCCCGCCACGCAGCCTGCGACTACCGCGCGCGCGTCATAGGCCACCCGGTCTCCCTCGGCCAAGGCCTGCTCCAGTCGTCGTGCCTCGCCCATGCGGGTGATCAGTCTGTTGAGCCGGCCCAGGCCCTCCTCCGCGCGCCGCATATACTCGCGCGCCTCGACCGGCAGGTTCTGCATCGCCAGGTTGTCGAGCGAAGAGCGCACCACCGTCACCGGGGTGCGGAACTCATGGGTGATGCGCGCGCCCAGGTTCTCGAGATAGTCGTGATACTGCGCCAGGCGTTCCAGCAGCTGTGAGAAACTGCGTGACAGGTCGCCGATCTCGTCACCGGCACGGCTGGCGGTAGTCAGCGCGCGCACCCGTCCATGGGCGTCGATGGCAGACTCGGCCTCGTCGCGCAGGCGGCGAATGCGATTGGCCAGGCGGCTGGCGAACAGCAGCATGATGGCGGCCACCATGATGAAAACACCGAGCGTGGCCGAGATCAGCTTTTCAAGCGCGCGCGCGGTGAAGCTCTGAATCGCGTTGGTGGTTTCTTCAACCACCACCGCGGCGACCACGGTATCACCTGCGAATACCGGGTGGGCTGCCGAGACGATCACCGCACGGTTGTCGGCAGTGGTGCGCCAACGCGCGCCAGCGATGCCGGTCAAGGCGCGCTCAACCTCGGGCCCGGCGGAAATCGCGTTCTCCGGCAGACTGTCGTCGAAGTCTTCAGTCGGTCGCTTGAGTATCAGTTGATAAAGTGGGCGCAGCGCCGCTTCTTCCAGGCGCTCCCAGGTCGAGGCCGCCGCGCCCGGCGGCAACACCTGTGCCGGCGCCGCGCGCAGGCTTCCGGCCAGCGCCAGCAGGCGCCGCTTGCGGTCAACCACCCACACCCGGCTGCTGGCTCGATTCAGTGACGTGACGATGGCCTCGACCTGCTCGCCCGTTCGCTCGGGCATCGCGCTTTCCTCGGTGGCGATCAGGGTCGAGCTCTTGGCCGGCGGGGACGGCGCTGCGGGTTTGGGCGGCAGCACGTCTGGCGGCGGCACTGCGGGTGCGCCGGCAGCCGGCTCCGCGGTCGCTGGCGGGTCGAGTCGCGGCGTTGTCGCGCTTGCGTCACCGGCAGGGTTGGCTGGCGCATTCGCCGCTTCGGCAGGGGCGGCCGGCGCTGCGGGCAGCGGCTGCGACGATTGCGGTTGCAGTCGCAACATCGCCGGGCGGTCGTTGAGTGCGGTGGCCAGCGCGCGCGCGGCCGACAGCAGATTTTGCTCTTGCTGCTCGCGCAGCAGGGTCTCCATCTCGCGTACATACCCAACGCCGATCAGCGGGATCGCCGCCAGTGCCAAGGTGACCAGCAAGAGTTTCAGGCGCAAGCCGATGCGCAGGCACGGCATGGAATTGAATCTCAGTCGCGCCAGCGGTAGCCCATGCCGTACACCGTATCGATGGCGTCGAACGCGCTGTCGACGGCGGCGAACTTGCGGCGGATGCGCTTGATGTGCGAGGTGATGGTGCCGTCGTCGACCACGATCTTGGCGTCGCCCATCAACTGGTCGCGGTTCTTCACATGGCCGGGAAATTTGGCCAGGGCATGCACCATCCAGAATTCAGTCAGTGTGAGGTCGACTTCGCCACCGTGCCAGAGCGCCAGGAAGCGTTTCATGTCCAGGGTGAGCGGGCCGCGCTCGAGCAATTCATCGGCGCCCTGCGGCGCCGAGGCCAGGTCGGCGCGTCGAAACAGCGCGGCGATGCGTGCCATCAGGTGTGGCAGCGATACATCCTTGGTCAGGTAGTCATCGGCGCCCAGGCGCAGGCCGGAGACCACATCGAAATCCGAATCACGTGCGGTCAGGAAGATGATCGGCAGGTTGGCCGAAGCGGCGCGCAATTCGCGGCACAGGGTGAAGCCGCCATCGGGTTCCTGTCCCAGGCCGATATCGATGATGGCCAGTTCCGGCAAGCGCATCCTGAACGCGGCTGATGCTTCCGGACGCGAGGCATGGGTGCTGATTTCATAGCCGTGGCGCCGAATCGCCTCGGAATAGTTGGCGCGGATCGCGGCGTCGTCCTCCACCAGTGCGATGCGTTTGGCCATGCCGTCCTCCTGAATTGCTGTCGATCACGATGATGCAGGCAAGATAGCAGATGCAAGCCGATGCGCACGGGCGGGCAGGCGATGTCATTTTCTTGCCATCTTTGGTCGGAGTGGAGCCGCAATGCGCGCAGTTGTGCGCCATGCGGCGGTATTGAAATGGACGTTTCGCAGCGAGAGCCGAGTCCAAAGCCATGTCCACTGAGCAAAATCGAATTCAGTCCTCCAAGCTTGCGCGCGACCTGATGCGCGCATTGACCCTGGCTGTCATGGCGGGCCTCGGCACGGCGCTGGCAGCCGGCCTGGTGGTCGTGCTGTTGGCCGCAATCGCCGCTTAAGCGGCGGGCCGCTAGCGCAAAGGCGCGTCCGTACTTGGCAGGGAGCTGGCCACGGCCTCGATCACCGCCGATACATCGAGGCTGCGATTGAGCGTGGGCACCTCGGAGGCCGGCGGGCGGTAGAACACCACATGGCTTTCGGCGGAGGCTTTGGCGCGATACATGGCGCTGTCGGCGTGCGTCAACAGGCCTTGCTGTTCCTGGGCGTCGACCGGGTAGATCGCCACACCGAACGAGGCGGAGACCAGGCGTTCGCCGCCGAACGCCTCAAACGGTGCCTGGATCGCCGTCAGCAACTTCTGGGCAACTTCGGCGATCTCGCCATCGGTGCCGGTCTGCTCCAGCAGCACCACGAACTCGTCGCCGCCCATGCGCGCCAGCGTGTCGGACGAGCGCAGGCTGTTCTTCAGGCGCTTGGCGATCTCGATCAAGAGGGTGTCACCGGCCGCATGGCCGAGCCGATCGTTGACCTGCTTGAAGCCGTCCAGATCGATGAACATCAGCCCTAAGCGCCAGCGATTGCGCTTGGCGCGCTGGATCGCACGATCCAGCTCGGCATTGAATGACAGGCGATTGCGCAGGCCGGTCAGGGCGTCATGCGTGGCGGCGTAGGTGAGACGCGCTTCGGCCTCGCGCCGCAGCCAGAATAGCGCCAGCTGGCTGCCCAGGGACTTGGCCAGCAACTCGATCAGGGCATCGGCCTTTTGCACGCGCGCACCGACGAATTCGAGCACGCACACTACCTCGCCTTGCACCACCACCGGAAAGGCGAAGGCCGCGTGCAGATCGGATGCCAGCGCCTGCTCGCGGCGGTTGAAATCGAGGTCCTGCGCGATATCGGGAAGCGCCTGCAGGGCCTGGGTGGTCCAGGCACGGCTGATCATGTCGTGCGGACCGATCGGGAAACGGCGCGCGCGCGCCGCATCGGCCAGCGGCTGCGCGACCGGTTGTGCCCAGATCTCGCCGCACAGCAAGGTGTTGTTGCGCGTGTCGCGCATCCAGCGCGCGCCGTAACACCAGCCTAGCGGTTTGGCTACCGCTTCAAGAATCGACGGCAGGGCTTCGGAAAGCCGTGCCGCGCCGGCCAGAATGCCGGTGACCGCGTCGCGGATTTCCAGTTGCACCTGGGTCTGGCGGATCGCGGTGTAGTCGCGGCTGGCGCCGCGGTAGCCGAGGAATTCGCCTGCGTCGGCAAATACCGGCACGCCGCTTGCGCAACTGAAGCGCAGCACTCCTGCGCTGTCGATACGGCCGCTGACGAATTCGTGAAACGGGCGTCGCTGGTCCATGGCCCCCTTGAGCGACTTCCAGGCTTCGGCCGAGACCCCGACCGATGGCTCTTCCCAGGGCCTCTGCCCGAGTAGTGCATCGAGATTCAGATGCATCTGATCATGGTCACGCGGCAATACGCGCTTGTATCGATGTTCGGTGTCGGTCTCCCAAAACACTTCGTTGGCCGAATAGATCATTTGCTGGAACACCGCAGCCCAGCCTTCATGAATTGCATGCGCAGCCCGGTTGTCGACGGCATTGCGCGAGAGCGTCAGCGGCCCGACGTGTTGCAGCCGATCCAGTTCGCGTAGCCGAGCGCGCGCGCGCAGCAAGGCCAGCGCGAGGACGACGGCTATGGCGCTTGCGACAAGGGCGAAGACGGCGGCAAGCGACATCAGTGCCGGACGGCGCTCAGGCGATGGTCACGCCGCCGTCGGCGACGATGGTCTGGCCGGTGATGAAGGCACCGGCCGGACTTGCGAGCATTACCGCGATGCCGGCGATATCGTCAGGGTCGCCGATGCGGCGCAGTGGGGTATGCGACTCACGGGCGCTGCGTGCGCCATCGTCTTCCCACAGGGCGCGCGCGAAGTCGGTCTTGATCAGACCCGGCAGGATGGCGTTGACCCGCACGTTGTGCGGGCCCCATTCATAGGCGAGATTGCGCGTCAGCCCGACATCGGCCGCCTTCGATACACCATACAAGCCGATCACGCCGTTGCCGCGCAGCGCGGCGATAGACGAAACGATGATCACGGCCCCATCGCGGCGTTCGGCCATTTGCGGGATCACCATGTTGCACAGCTGCCAGACGCTTCTGATGTTGGTGCCCATGATCTTGTCGAAGGCTTCGTCAGACGCTGAAGCGGTCGGGCCGTAGACCGGATTGGTGGCGGCATTGCATACCAGTATGTCAATGCGTCCGTAAGCCGCTATGGTTTTCGCGACCAGGGCTTCGAGCTCCGCCTTGCGCGCGACGTTGCACGGTATCGCGATCGCCTCGAGCTTCTTTGCATCGAATTCGCGCTTGACCTCGTCACAGGACGCGGCCTTGCGGCTGGAAATCACGACTTTGGCGCCGGCCTGCGCCAGATGCATGGCGATGGCGCGCCCGATGCCTTTGGTGGAACCGGTGACGAGGGCGACTTTGCCGGTCAGGTCGAACAAGGGTGAGGGCATGATGTGCTTGGTACTTTGACAATCGGATAGCATACCCCACTCAACTACGACAGGTAGGGATGGGGGCCATGGAACTCCCGCAGTTGGCGCAGGAAGTACTGGATTTCTGGTTTGGCGCACCAGGGTCGGCGGAATTCGGCCATGTGCGTGATTTGTGGTTTCGCAAGGACCCGGCGTTCGACGCGCTGCTCTCGACGCGCTTTACCGACCTGCATGCAGCGGCGGCGCGCGGTGAATTGACAGCGTGGGAGGCTGCGCCCGAGAGCCTCCTGGCATTGATCGTGGTGCTGGATCAGTTTCCCCGCAACATCCATCGCGGCCTGGCGGCAAGCTTCGCCACCGACCGCGCGGCCCTGGCGGCGGCCAGAGTCATGCTTGATTCCGCCTGGGACATGGCGTTGCCGCCGGCCATGCGCTGGTTCGCCTATATGCCGTTCGAGCACAGCGAGTCGCTTGCCGACCAGGATCTGTGTCTGCAACTGATGCAGCGGGTGGCCGACGATCCACGATTTTCCGATGTTCCGCGCTGGGCTGACGCACACCGCGCCGTGATCGCGCGTTTCGGGCGGTTTCCACATCGCAACGCGATACTCGGGCGCGAGTCCACGCCTGCAGAGGCGGATTTCCTCACGCAGCCCGGCAGTTCGTTTTGAGCGTGATGGCCGCCATCCCGTGAGCACGCCTGTTTCCCTGGCCGCACATGCGTCCCTGGCGCCTTCGCGCTGGGTGATGCGATTCGCGCCACTGATCCGGGCAGGTGGCATGGTCCTCGACCTGGCGGCCGGCCATGGCCGCCACGCGCGGGCACTGGCCGCAGCAGGTCTTGCCGTCGATGCGGTCGACCGCGATCAGGCGGCCCTGGATGCGCTGCGTCGCATCACCGGTGTGCGGGTGCACGCGGCCGATCTTGAAGCGGGAGCCTGGCCTTTCGCCGCCCGCCTGTTTGACGCCATCGTTGTCACCAACTATCTGTGGCGCCCGTTACTGCCGCACTTGGCGGCGTCCTTGGCGCCGGGCGGTGTGCTGATCTATGAAACCTTCGGTGTCGGCAACGAAAAATTCGGCAAGCCGTCCAATCCGGAGTTCCTGTTGCGTAATGGCGAACTGCTTGAATTCGCGCGCAGTTCTGCCTTAACCGTGGTTGCTTTCGAAAGCGGGCTGGCAGCGCGCCCGGGACTGGCGGTGATCGAGCGCATTTGTGCGCGCCGCGCGGATGCGCACGCGGCGCCGGCGCCGCTTCATTCAGGCACCGGGACGGATACGTTCTGATACGAATTCCTAGTTCATTCCGCCCTTGGCGGCTGGCTGGCTGAGGTAAAATGTGTAGTTGTGTAACTCAGCACGCCAGGAGATTTTCATGGCTATGTTTTCCGGCAGTATCGTGGCGATCGTCACGCCGATGCACGAAGATGGTTCGCTCGACATCCCGGGCTTGAAGCGTCTCATCGACTGGCATGTGGCCGAAGGGTCCGACGGCATCGTGATCGTCGGCACCACCGGTGAATCACCCACGGTCAATCATGATGAACACCAGCTATTGATCAAGACCACGGTCGATCATGTGGCGCGACGCATACCCGTGATCGCCGGCACCGGTGCGAATTCCACCGCGGAGGCCATCGACCTGATGAAGTATGCGAAGTCGGTGGGTGCCGATGCATGCCTGTCCGTGGTCCCGTATTACAACAAACCGACCCAGGAAGGCCTGTATCGGCATTTCAGGGCGCAAGCCGAAGCCTGCGACCTGCCCATGCTCATGTACAACGTGCCCGGGCGCACGGTGGCCGACATGAGCGACGAAACCGTGCTGCGGCTGGCCCAGGTACCCGGCATCGTCGGGCTGAAGGATGCAACTGACAACATCGAGCGCGGGTCGGCGCTGATGCGCGAGCTGATGCTTGCTGGCAAGAAGGAGTTCTCGATGCTGTCCGGCTGCGACGGCACGGCACTGGCCTTCACGCTGCTCGGCGGACACGGCACCATTTCAGTCACGGCCAATGTCGCCCCCAAGCTCATGCATCGGATGATCGCCGCGGCACGCAAGGGCGACGTGGCCACCGCGCGTGAACTCAACACGCGTCTGTTGCCGCTGCATCAACGCCTGTTCGTCGAGGCCAATCCGATTCCGGTCAAATGGGCGGTTGCGCGCATGGGCCGGGTTGGCGCACATCTGCGCCTGCCGATGACCGCTCTGGCCGAGCAGCATTACGCGGTGCTTGAAGCCGCCCTGCGTGAAGCCGGGGCGCTGTAGCCCGATGAAAGTCCGATCATGTTGAAAACACGCATTTTGTTGATCGTCGGCGCCATCTGTACGCTCGCCGCTTGCAGTTGGACCAATGACCTGTTCAAGAGTGATAAGGTTGACTACAAGAGCCAGGGGCGGGCCGAGGCGCCCGGGCTGGAGGTGCCGCCCGACCTGACCGCGCCGACCCGCGATAGCCGCTTCACGGTGCCGGGTGAGGAAAACCGGCGCACGACGGTCACGGCGACCGAGCTTGCGACGCGTGGCGCAGGCGCGCGGCCGGCCGCCTCCGGTGTGCTGCCCAAGGTGCTGAACGCGCGTGTCGAGCGCGCCGGTACACAGCGCTGGCTGGTGGTCAACGGCAAGGCCGACCAGTTGTGGCCGACCATCAAGGAATTCTGGCAGGAGTCGGGCTTCATCATTGATATTGAACGGCCGGAATCCGGGGTCATGGAGACCGACTGGGCGGAGAATCGCGCCAAGATCGGCCAGGACATCATCCGCCGCACACTCGGCCGGGTTCTGGATGGCTTGTACTCCACTCCCGAACGAGACAAGTTTCGCACCCGCCTGGAAGTCAACGCCGCGGGTGAAACTGAAATCTACGTCAGCCATCGCGGCATGATCGAGATCTACAAGACCGAGGCGCGTGAGCAGACGATATGGCAGCCGCGGCCAGCCGATCCGGAACTGGAAGCCGACTTTCTGTTGCGTCTGATGGTGCGTCTGGGCAGCGACGAGGGTCGCGCCAAGCAGGCGCTTGACGCCAGTGGTCGGCCACCCGAGCGGGCGAAGATTGTGCGTTCGGGCGGCGCATCGGTGGTCGAACTTGAAGAAGGGTTCGATCGTGCCTGGCGGCGCGTGGGTCTGGCGCTGGACCGTGTCGGCTTCACCGTTGAGGATCGCGATCGCTCCAAGGGGCTTTACTTCGTGCGCTATGCCGATACGGATGCGACCACTAAGAAGGCCGAACCCGGCTTCCTGTCGCGCGTGACCGGATGGTTCAACACCGACAAGACGGTGCCGGCCGAGCAGTACCAGATCAGGGTCAGCGACGCGGCTGCGATCACCCGCATAGCGATTCTGGGCAAGAACGGCGCGCCGGAGGATTCGCAAACCAGCCAGCGGATTCTGGGCTTGCTGCATGAGCAGCTGAAATGAAGGTGTTTCCCCCAGTACTTCGGC
>JAYVWK010000323.1:0-22324 GCA_043786185.1 Burkholderiales bacterium | reverse complement strand
GTCGTCATCGTCGGCGCCGGGCCGGTTGGTCTGACCACCGCGCTCGGCTGCGCACAGCAGGGAATTCCCTTCGTGGTGATCGAAGATGACGCCCAGTTGTCGCAGGACACCAAGGCCGGCACCACGCTCTCGCGCACGCTTGAAGTGTGGCGTCGCTACGGTGTCGCCGACGCCATGCTCAGGCATGCATTGCGGGTGGACGAAATCGGCGACATCGACCGCGCCACCCAGCAGGCGCGCCACTCGGTGCGCTTAGACGTGCTCGGCGCAGACACGCGCTACCCATTCGTCATCAACATGCCGCAACACCATATGGAGCCGGTGCTTGAGGCCGCCGTGCTGGCCACCGGCATGGGCGAGATTCGCCTCGGCCATCGGCTGGTCGGCTTTGAGCAAGACGCGGATGGGGTGCGCGTCAAGGCGCAAACAGCGCAGGGTGCCGTCGAGATCGAAGCGAGCTACCTGCTCGGGTGTGATGGCGGGCACAGCACCGTGCGCGACCTTCTCGGCTTTACCGTCGAGGGCGAATCCATGCCCGAGCGCTACGCCTTAGTTGACCTTGAGCTCGATCTGGACGTGGCCGACCGGCGCGACTATCCGTATCTGGCCTACTTCGCCGACCCGGTCGAATGGATGATCCTGGTGCGCCACCCGCATTGCTGGCGCTTCCTGTTTCCGCTCGCACCCGACGTGGCCGAGCCGAGCCTCGACGACCTGCGCGCCAAGGCGCTGTCGTTTGTCGGGGCGGTCTCGAATGTGAAGGCGCTCAACAAGGTGGTGTATCGCGTGCACCACCGGGTGGCCAACCGCTGGCGCGAGGGACGGGTGTTTTTGCTCGGCGACGCGGCGCATCTGATCACGCCGATGTGGGCGCTCGGACTCAACACCGGCGTCCAGGACGCGTCGAACCTTCCATGGCGGCTGGCGTGGGTGATGCGCGGCTGGGCCGACGCGGCGCTGCTCGACGGCTATGAACGTGAGCAGAAGCCACTGGCGCTCGATGGCTCGCGTGAAATGGCCAACGCGGCGCGCGCCTACATGCAAAAGCAGACCCAGGCCGCCGTCGCGATGACCGACAATAACTGGAGCAATGCCTACACCCGCGCGATGCTCGCGATCCGCCTCGATGTAGAGGGGCGCGGTGACTCCTCGATGGTCAAGTCGGAGAGCGAGCCGCCGGTGATGCCGGGCGACCGCCTGCCCGACGCCCTGGTGCACGCGCCCGACGGGCGCGAGACGCGCATCCACGATCTGTGTGGTGATCGCTTCGTGGCCTTGTACTTCACCGACGTGCGGCGCCGCCCGAACGTGCCGATTTCATCGATGGCGCTGGCGCACTATGTCGTCTCGCGCTGGGATGCGCCGATGGACTCGGGTCTGCGTGAGCGCGCCCTGCTGGACGTCGGCGGGCGCCTCGTGCGCCGGCTCGCGGTGGCGCCCGATACGCTGGTGCTGGTGCGCCCGGATGAACACATCGCGGCGATTGCGCCGATCGCGCCCGGCGTGGCTGAGCGGCTCTACGCACATGTGACCGGACGTGCCTCCGTGGCCGACGGCCGCTCCACCGCTTGCGACGGCCCTTCCGCTGTGCCCGCCAGCCAGACCCCGGTGGCCGCATGACCCGCGTCACCTACGATTTCGCCGGCTCGGTGATGCTCGTCACCGGCGGTGCTTCGGGCATCGGGCGCGCCACCGCGCTTGCCTGCGCGCGCCACGGTGCGCAGGTAATCGTGGCCGATGTGAACACCACTGGGCTCGCATCGCTCGCCGGCATCGAGCGCATCGATGCGCGATTGGCAGACGTGGGCGACTCCGCCGCAGTTGCTGCGCTGGTCCGGCATGTCGAGCGTAGCCATGGACGCATCGATGCGGCAGTGCTAGCGGCCGCGATTCAGTCACGACAGCCGCTTGCCGAGATTGACGACGCTCAATGGCGGCGCCACATGGCGGTCAATCTCGACGGCGTGTTCTACGCGATCCGCGCGCTCACGCCGATCATGCAGCGCCAGCGGCGCGGCGCTATCCTGGCCTTTACCTCGGGGCTCGCCACGCTCGGTTGGCCCGGTGCCGCTGCGTATGCGACCACCAAGGCCGGCTTGGTGGGTCTTATCAAGTGCGCCGCGCTGGAACTGCGGCCGTTTGGCGTACGCGCCAACCTGCTCTCGCCGGGGCTGGTCGCCACGCCGGTGTTTCTGGATGCGGCGACAGAGGCGGAGGTTGCGATGTACCGCAACTCGGTCGGGATTTCGGAGCCCGAGGATGTGGTGGCAACTATTCTTCATCTGATCTCCGATGCGTCGGCCAGCATGACCGGTGCAGTGATCGAACGCCGTCTTTTTCCGCTGCAACCGGGGAGTTGAACGTGGTGCGGCAAGCCTTCAGCCTGCGCCGGCGGCGCCTGGTAACTTCTGTGCCGCTGGCGCTGACCGGCGTATCGGCGGCAGTGAGCGCCCAGGGGTATCCAAGCAAGCCGGTGCGCCTGATTCTGACCAATCCCCCCGGCGGTACCGTCGATACACTCGCACGTGTGCTGGCCGACGAACTCACGCGCGCGCTGGGCCAGCCGTTCGTGATTGAAAACCGTCCCGGGGCCAACGGCACGCTGGGTGGCGAGTTGGTGGCCACATCACCGCCCGACGGCCACACCATCCTTCTCGGCCCGCCCGGCCCGATCGCGCTCAATCGCCTGCTGTACCAGAAGATGCCGTATGACCCGGCGAGCGTTTTCGCCCCGGTGTCGTGGGTGGCCAACGCGCCACTCGTGCTGGTGGCGCATCCCGCGGTGCCGGTGCAAACCGTCGCGGAGTTGATCGACTATGCCAGGAGCCGGCCGGGGCAGGTCGCCTATGCGTCGCAGGGCAACGGCTCGAGCGGTCATTTGGCGATGGAGCTGCTGTCTTCGATGGCCGGCATCAGCATGATTCACATTGCGTATCGCGGCAGCGCACCGGCGCTGACCGACCTGATTGGCGGGCGTGTGCAGTTCATGTTCGACAACACCACGTCGAGCCTGCCTCAGGTGGCGCGCGGTGCGCTCAGGGGGATCGCGGTGGCCGAGCGTGAGCGGCTCAAGGCGGCGCCGAACATTCCCACGGTGCAGGAGTCCGGCCTGCGCGACTTCGAGGCCACGCCCTGGTTTGGTGTGGTCGCGCGTGCCGGCACGCCGCGCGAATCGATCGATCGCCTGTCCGCCGCGATCGCGCAGGCGGTGAACCGGCCGGAGGTCCAGGCGCGCTTTGTGCCGCTCGGGGTAGAGCTGCGCGGCACCACGCCTGCGGCATTCGCCACGCACATTGCCTCCGAACTGGTGAAGTGGGAGCGCATCGTCAAGCTCTCGGGCGCGAAGCTTGATTGAGCGTGCAGGCAGGCATTCCGCGGTGCTTGAGTCGTGGTTGATTGACCCCTGTTGAAGGTTCTCGCATTGATGCAACCCGGATTGATTCCGCCCATGGAGCACGACTGTGATTGATCTTGACGTTCATACCCATCTCGCCCCGATCGACGCGCCGCGCCTGCTCACCCTGGCTGGCGTGCGCTGGGATGCGGCCGCGCAGGCACTCACGCTCGACGGCCATGCGGTGCGCATGGCCGACCTGTTCCAGCCGCAGCGCCTGATCGAGTGGATGGATAAGCATGCTGTGCGGCGCGCCTGGGTATCGATCCCGCCACCACTGTATCGCCAGAGTCTCGGCGCGGCCGACGCGCTCGGTTGGTGCACCTACGTGAACGAGGAATTGTTGAAGGTGACGCAGGCCAGCGGCGAGCGTCTTCAGGCCCTGTACTACCTTCCGCTCGAACATCCCGCGCTGCTCCCGACCCTGCAGGGCCGCTACGCTGTGAACGCCTACGCCGGGGTGGCGGTGGCGGCAGGCGGTCACCCGGACATCGTGATGGACGACGCCAAGTACGAGCCGCTCTGGCGCTGGCTCGACGAGGTCGGCGCGTCCGTGTTCGTTCATCCCGGGACCTGTTGCGACACGCGCCTGGCGCGCCATTATCTCGAGAACCTTGTCGGCAATCCGATCGAGACCGGGATTGCCGCCGCCCACCTGGTCATGGCGGGTGTGCCGGGGCGGTTTCCGCGGATTCGATTCGTGCTCGCGCATGCGGGCGGTACCTTCCCGATGCTGTGCGGCAGGTTGCAGCGCGGCTTCGAAACCAAACGCCCCGGCGTTGATCTCGGTGTCGAGCTGCCGCTGCAAGCGGCGCGACGATTCTGGGCCGACGGCATTGCGCATCATCCGGCGGCGCTCAATGCCGCACGCGCGATATTCGGTGCCGACCATATCATGTTCGGTTCGGACTGGCCGTTCCCGATGGGGATGACGCCAGACGAGTCGACCGCTACTCTCGCCCATTAGCCTGAAGTCCGGGCGTTCGTCCGCGGACGCGCCGCGTACCGCTTCACGGCACAAACGGCAAGTCGGCCCGACCGTCGCGCATCAGGTTGGGAATCCGCCCGACATCGACCTGGAAGCATGCGACGCACAGTGCCGCGGCGCGGGCGACCAAGTGGTCACGCCGTACGCCAGCGACCATGGAGGCGACACCAGCGACCGGTCAGCCGCGATCTTGCTATGCAACATGCGTGCGCCCAGGCCGACTGCGGCACAATGGCGAACTTTGGTTTCTTCGGAGATATTCGATGTTCACGTCGTCCCGTTTGTGCGCCGCGTTGCTGGTGATCATCTCTCTTGCCGCTTCCGCCAGTGCGCTGGCCCAGGCGTACCCATCCAAGCCGATTCGCGCCATCGTGCCCTTCGCCCCCGGCAGCGCCACCGACCAGATCGCGCGCGCCTTTGCCGCCAAGATGGTCGAGACCCTCGGCCAGCCGATCGTGGTGGAAAACCGCCCCGGCGCCAACGGCATGATCGGCGCTGACACGGTGGCCAAGGCACCGCCCGACGGCTACACCATCCTGTTCGGCACCAACAGCACCAATGCGGCGCTGAAAAGCTTGATGAAAAAGCTGCCCTATGACCAGGACACCGCCTTCACGGCCATCGGCTACATGGGCTCGGTGCCGCTGATTGTCGCGGTCAACAATGATTTCCCGGCCAGGACGCTGGCCGAATTCATCGCGCTGGCGAAGGCCAAACCCGGCAACATCACCTTCGCCACCGCCAGCACCTCGCAACGCATCTCCTCGGAAATGCTGGCCGGCATGGCCGGCATCAAGATGACCCATGTGCCCTACAAGAGTTCGCCCAACGCGATTACGGATCTGATCGGCGGCCAGGTCAACATGTTCACCGCCGATTTCGCGGTGATGCTGCCGCAGGTCAAGGCCGGCAAGGTGCGCGCGCTGGCGGTGACTTCCACTCGGCGCTCGGCGGTGGCGCCCGATGTGCCCACCGTCAATGAGGCTGCAGGGCTCAAGGACTACGAGCTGATCGCGTTTTTCGGCGCCTACGGCCCGGCCGGCATGCCGCGCGACGCGGTGCAGAAGTTGAACGAGGTGATCAATGCCGCAGCGCGCTCCAGGGAAGTGGTCGAGCGCTTCGCAGCACTCGGCATGGAGACCGCGCCCGGAACCCCGGAGGCGTTCGCGCAGCGCACCGCGCTGGAAGCGGTGAAGTGGGCGAAAGCGATCAAGGACGCTGGCATCGAGCAGGAGTAGGCGAGCGCGAGCGCGGGCGCACGGCCGCATTGGCCGTGCGCAACTCAAGCCGCGCGTGGGATTGGCGGCGCAAAGCGCAACGCGATCGCGATGCGGTTCCAGGCATTGATGTTGGCCACCGCCGAACACAGGAACGCCGCTTCGTCGGCTGAAAACACGGCGGTCACTTCGGCCCACAAATCATCCGGCAGGCCTTCGGGCAGGCGCGCGGTCAGCACTTCGGTGAGCGCCAGCGCGGCGCATTCGCGCGGCGTGAAGACTCCGGCCTCGCGCCACACGCCGCCCAAATCGAGCTTCAATTGCGGCACCCCCAGCTTGCGCGCGACGTTCAAGTGGTGTTGAACGCAAAACGTGCAGCCGTTGATGTAGGAGGCGCGCAGCTTCATCAACTCAAGCATCGAAGGGTCGAGCCCGGAGGCTTCCACGGCCGTGCCGAGATTGCGCAGGGCGGTGGCGACGTCCGGTGCCAATTTGTAGAAGTCCTGGGCGCGCATGCGTTCGGGGTGGGCCAGTGCCATCGGAGTGACTCCTCATGGGGTTGGTCGAAGGGATGCTTCCATCTTATTGCGCTTTGGCGAGTTGCGCACGCGTTTACCCTTGTTTCAGGCGAGCGGCAAATCGGCGAAAATGATCGCTCCATTCAAGGAGGCAACCATGACCCGCTTTTTCACCCGCATGCTCGCAGGTGCGGCTTTCGCGCTGGCTGCATCAGTCGCGCACGCCCAGGTCTTTCCGGCCAAACCGATTCGCCTGATCTGCCCGTTCCCGCCTGGCGGCGCGGTCGATATCGCCTCGCGTGCGATCGCCACTGAATTGTCCAAGGTGCTGGGGCAGACCGTCACGGTGGACAACCGCCCCGGCGCCGGTGGCAATATCGGCGGCGCCGAAGCCGCGCGTGCCGCACCGGACGGCTACACCCTGTTCATGACCACCAGCGGCATCAGCGCCATCAATCCGGCCCTGTATGCCAAGATGCCCTTCGATCCCATCAAGGATTTGATGCCGGTGGCAGCGCTGGTGTCGCTGGCCAATGTGCTGGTGCTGCATCCTTCGGTCAAGGCCAATTCGGTGGCCGAGGTGATCGCCATGGCGCGCGCGCAACCCGGCAAGATCAACTACGCCTCCTCCGGCTCCGGCACCAGCATCCACATGTCGGCCGAGATGTTCAACTTCATGAACAAGACCGAGATGACGCACATCCCCTACAAGGGCAGCGCGCCGGCGGTGACCGACCTGCTGGGTGGCCAGGTGATGATGATGTTCGACAACATTCCTTCAGCTTTGCCGCACATCAGGGCCGGCAAGCTGCGCGCGCTGGCGACCACCGGGGCCAAGCGCGACCCTGCCCTGCCGGAGCTGCCGACGATTGCCGAATCCGGCGTCGCCGGTTATGAATCAGGCGTGTGGTTTGGCCTGGCGGTGGCTGCCGGCACACCGCGGGACGTGATCGCGAAACTCAACGATGCGGCCAACAAGGGCACCAAGGCGCCGGAGTTCGTCAAGCGCATGACCGATCTGGGCTACAACATCATGGGCGGCACGCCCGAGCAGATGACCGATTTGCTCAAGGTCGAGGTGGCGCGCTGGGGCCCGATCGTCAAGGCATCTGGCGCCAAGGCCGACTGACACGCCGCGATTCGATCGGGCAGCCGGGCTTGTGTCCGGCCCGCCGGCACGCGCGCTCAGGCCAGCGCGCGCTTCAACTCCGCCGCGCACAAGGCCACCGCGGTATTGGCTTCATCCAGCACCCGGCCCATGGTGATGAAGCCATGGATCTGCCGCTCGAAGCACACATGCGAGGCGCGGTTGCCGGCCGCTGTCAGGCGCAGCGAGTACAACAGGCCTTCATCGCGCAGCGGATCGAAGCCGGCGGTCAGCACCAGCGCCGGCGGCAGCTTGGCAAGGTCATCGCGCAACAGCGGCGAAGCGCGCCAGTCGAGGTCCTGCAGGGGACCTGCGATGTAATGGTCATGAAAATAGGCCATGGTGTCGGTGGTCAACAGGTAACCCTGGCCATTGGTGGTGTGCGAGGTGGTGCCGCGCCGTTGATCGGTGGCCGGATAGATCAGCAATTGATAGGCGATCGGCAAATCGCCGGAATCGCGTGCGGCGATCGCCACCGCCGCCGCCAGGTTGCCGCCGGCGCTGTCACCGCCGACCGCCAGCCGCGCGGGGTCGATCTTGAGCCGCGCGGCCTCCTGGCGCACCCAGTGGGTGGCGGCGATGCAATCATCGACCGCCGCCGGAAAGCGATGTTCGGGCGCCATGCGGTAATCGACCGCGATCACGCAGGCGCCGGAGCCGTTGGCCAGTTCACGGCACAAGGTGTCGTGGGTGTCGAGGTCGCCGATGACCCAGCCGCCGCCGTGGAAAAACACCAGCACCGGCAGAAAGGTGTCGGCAGCGCTGCCCAGCGGGCGGTACAGGCGCAGCGCAATCGCGCCGTGCGGGCCGGGGGCGCTCATGTCGGCTTGCGAGGCCACCGCTGGCGGCACCGGCTGGCTGTAGGCACGGCGTTCGCGGTACATGCGGCGCGCGTCGACCGGCGCCAGGGTGTGGGTGGCCGGCAGGCCGGCTTTTTCGATCAGGTCGAGCAGGGCGCGGGTTTCTGGGTGCAGCACGTTGGGATCCTTGTAGTCTTTGGAGAGTGCGGGGCCGTCAAGCTTAGCGCACCTGTGTGCTGTTGAACATGGTGGAACCCGCTAGGATGGCGCCAGCGGATGGTTGCGGCACGGAATTCGCTTTGGTTTTCAGTGCCGCCCGACAGATGTCGAATCCCGCGTCGGGCCAGACCCTGCATTTGCCGGCCCTCCAGTCCCCCGTTTTGAATTCAAAGGAATCCATCATGCGAAAAATCATCCCGGCAACCCTTGCCGCGGTCGCCGCCGCGAGTCTGGTGTTGTCCGCAACGGCGCTGGCCCAAGGGGCGTACCCGTCCGCGCCGATCACTGTCATCGTGCCGTTTCCCGGTGGTGGCAGTGTGGATGTGGCCGCGCGCATCATCATGCCGCGCCTGGCCGAGCGCCTCAAGCAGCCGGTGGTGATCGAAAACGTACCCGGCGCCGCCGGCACCATCGGCACCCAACGCGCGATTCGCGCCAAGGCCGATGGCTACACCCTGCTGTTCGCCGTTGCCAGCCCGATCACGGTGGCGCCGCAGGTATCGCCAACCATCATCAAGTACGACGCGCTGAAGGAGCTGGCGCCGATCGCGCCAGTGGCCTTGTCGCCGTTTGTGCTGGTGGGCAAGCCCGGCATTGCCGCCATCTCGACCAGTGATGTGGTCAGGATGGCCCGGAGCCAGCCCGGCCGGCTCAACTACGGCACCGATGGCGTCGGCACCAGCATGCACGTGGCCATGGAGTTGCTCAAGCAGAATGCGAAAATCGACATCATGCATGTTCCCTACAAGGCCGGGCCGCAGGTTCTCACCGAGGTCGCCGGCAACCAGATCGACCTGGCGATGCTGCCGGTGACCCTGGCGCAGGGCTTCATCAAGGAGGGCAAGGTCCGTGGCTATGGAGTGACCTCGAAGGCCCGCTGGGGCAGCCTGCCGGGCGTGCCGAGCTTGTCCGAGTCGCCTGAGCTGAAAGACATGGAGATGGAATCCTGGTTCGGCGTGCTCGCCCCGGCCCAGGTCGAGGTGGCGATACGCGAGCGCCTGGCGCGCGAAATCGCCGCGATCGTGGCCGACCCCGAGGTGGTGCAGCGGCTGGACGCCGCCGGTCTCAAGCCCTTGAGCATGGGTGCCGCGCAGTTCGGCGCCTATCTGGCGCGCGAAAAGCAGAGCTTCGGCGCGGTGATCAACGCCGCCGGCATCAGGGTCGAATAGCGGCATGACGGCCGCCCCCGGATGCTGACCGCCGGTGCCGCGTCGCTGGTGGTGTTCGCCGGCTTGGCGGTGGGTGTGACCAGCATCGGCGGGATTCTCGTGGTGCCCACGCTGACCGCGATCGGCGGCGTGCCGCTGCGCGAGGCGATCGCCGCCTCCAACTTCAGTTTCGCTTTCGGCGGCGCGGCCGCGTTGCTTCTGCAGGGCCGGCGCCGGATGGCAGCGACCGCCATCGGCCCGGCTGGCGCACCCGCGGCGTTTTACTGGGCCGCGCTGGCTGGCGCTGCCGCAGGAGCCTTGACCTTGCAGTGGCTGCCGCTGGCGCTGGTGCGCATGGTGGTGGCGTTCCTGGCCGTGTTGTCGGGGGTCCTGGCGTTGCGCCCCGCGCGCATCGATGGCGCCGATGCCGCCGGCGGCACGATACCGGTGGCGACGCTGATCGGGTTTGTGGTTGGCTGCGTTTCGGCATGGTCTGGAACCGGTGGCCCGATCTCCTTGCTGCCGATCCTGATGTTCGCACGTGTGCCCTTGCTGCTGGCGGTGAGTGTCGGCCAGGCGGTGCAACTGCCGATCGCCGGTGCCACAGGCGTGGTCAACCTGCTGACCGGGCAACTCGATCTCGTGCTGGGCGTCACCCTGGGCGTCCTGCAATTGCTGGGCTGGTTCGCGGGCTGGCGCCTGGCGCGTCATCTGCCGGCGGCCGGCCTGCGCATGCTGCTGGCCTATGGACTGATCGCCGTCGGCCTGTGGTTTGGCTGGGGCACATTGAAGGATGTGTTGACATGAATCCACCGCTTTTGCGCGACCGCCTGGCCGCCGCCGAATTTCTGCTTGCCTCCGACTGGACCATGCAGGCCGCAGGCCCGGCGACCGGCATCGGTGTAGTGGTGGCGGGCGGCCGGTTCAAGGCGGTCGGCCCGCTGGCGGACGTGGCGCGCGCCCATCCGCACCTGGTCCCGGTCGACTTGCCGGCCACCTTGCTGATGCCCGGCATGATCGATACCCATCATCACCTGACGCAATCGTTCGGCAAGGCGCTGGCGTTCGGCGAACCGTCGGAAATCTATCGGCGCATCTGGGTGCCGCTCGAAGCCAGCCTGGATGAACATTGCCTGTATCTGGCGGCCAAGCTGGCCTCGCTGGAGGCCCTGCGCGGCGGCTTCACCACCGTCTGCGATGCCGGTACCCGCGCGGCGAGCGGACTCGAAGCCGTGGCCCGTGGCTCGCAGGCGGCCGGCATCCGCTGCGTGCTGGGCCTGATCTGCAACGATCACCACACTGACCTGCCGCGTGATGCGATCCTCGCCGCCGCCGAGAGGTTTGTCGGCGCTGGCGTGGCGCATGGCCTGACCCATCCGTCACTGGCGATTTCGACCCCGGAGGTGGCCTCCGACGCCATGTTGCGCGAGGTCTCGCAACTCGCCGCCGCGCATGGCGCGGTGTTCCAGATTCATGTCAACGAACACCTGGCTTCGGTCGAGCGCCTGTTGATCGCGCGTGGCCTGCGGCCGCTGGAGTTACTCGATCATGTGGGTGCGCTCGGGCCGCAGGCGCTGGTGGCGCATGCCACGCTGATGGCGCCGCACGAACTCAACATGCTGCGTGAATCCGGCGCTGCGGTCTGCTACAACCCGGTGGCCAGCGCCTGGAAGGGCAATGCGGTGGCCAACGCACCGCTGATGGCCGCCTTGGGAATCCGCTTCGGGCTGGGCACCGACGGCACCCGTGGCGACGGCTTTCGCCTGATGGATGCGGCCGAAGCGGCGCAGCGCTACACCAACGGCATCGCCAACGGGGACTCCTCCTGCGGCGGTGGCTGGCTGTGGGTGGATCGCGCCACCCGCGGCGGCGCCGACGCTGCCGGCCTGGGCGCGGTCACCGGGTCGATCGCCGCGGGGCTGGCAGCCGATTTCCTGCTGGTCGATCTCGATGTGCCGGAGATGACGCCCTCCTGGGATCTCACCTGGGAACTGGTGCGCTTGGCCGCGCGCGACCAGATCATCTCGGTGCATGTGGGCGGCAAACTCGCCCTTTGGCAAGGCTGGCCGGTAGGCTGGGATGCACGCGCGCTGCTGGCGGAGGTGCGGGCGCTGGCAGCCGAGGCGGTGGCCAAGGCGCCGATCCAGAAGATCCATTCATCTTCGCGTGAACATCGGGCGATGATGGTCGGCCGCGGCTGGGAACGCGGCAACGCGCCAGACTGAAGCGCCGGGAGCGCCGCACCCGAGTGCGACGGCCGATGTGCGCGCGCGGCGCTTGCGGCTAGACTTGCTGTTTCGCCCCAGGGATCCCGCCATGAGCCGCAAAACCATCGAAACCCTGTACGCCGCCTTCGCGCGCCTCGACAGTGACGCCATGGCCGCCTGCTATGCCGAGAACGCGCGCTTTGATGATGAGGCGTTTTCGCTTTACGGTCGCCGCGAGATCGGCGCCATGTGGCGCATGCTGTGCGAGGCGGTCAAGGCCAAGGGGCGCGATGTGTGGAAGCTCGAAGTCAGCGCGATCACCGACAGCAGCGCGCACTGGGAACCGTATTACCGCTTTTCCGCCACCGGGCGCATGGTGCACAACATCATTGATGCGCAGTTCGAATTCGACGGCGCCGGCCTGATCGTGCGCCACAAGGACAGTTTCGATTTCTGGCGCTGGTCGCGCCAGGCGCTCGGTGCGCCCGGTTTATTGCTCGGCTGGACGCCGTTCCTGCGCGGCAAGGTGCGCGCGCAGGCCGGCGCCAATCTCAGGAAGTTCCTGGAACGCTCTTGAGCCCGGCGCTGCGGTCGGCCGCCGTGACGGCCAGCTGCGGATAACCGACCGTTTGCGCCAGCAGCACGTGCTGGTTCGATTCGAGGTTCATCGCGCGCGCCAGGGTTTCGCGATCGATCAGGGCGCGCACCACGGTGGCAAGCCCGGCCGAGGCGGCATACAGATAGACGTTTTCCGCGATCGCGCCGGCGCTGGCCGCCGCCAGCGATTCGCGCTGTGCGGTGGGCACCAGCATCGCGCGCGCGTGGTTTGCCACGTACACCAGGTCGAGCGGCGCCTCGTCGACCAATTGCTGGACACCTGTCAGGCAGCGCACGTCGTGCGGCGCCGCCAGCAACAGGCAGTGTCCGTGCGGATCGTAGCGATACAAGCCGTTTGGCAGCGCCGCATAGATATCGATTTCCTGCTGGTTGAGCGCGGAAGGCGCGGTGCGGCCGTCGGATGCCGGGCGGTTGATGCCGAAGGCCGCCCACAGAAGATTCGAAAGCAGTTGTCCCGGCAGCGGCTTGTGCATGAATTCGCGGATCGTCTGGCGCAGCCGGAACGCTTCCATCAGCGGCAGCCCGCCGCTGGTTTCGGGCGCCGGCAGGTTGATCACGCTCATGCGTTCACCGCTGCCGGGTTTGGGCTTGAGCAGACCCATCAGGTCCAGCGCCGCTTTTGTAACCGTATTCACGCGTTGTTCCGATCCGCTTCCTGACATCACCCTGTTGCACAGTAGCAGGGCCGGCCAGTCGATGCTTGACGTTGATCAAGCGACGCCGCCGCAATTGAGCCCTTGAGCGACAATTGCCACCCGATCCCGCTGCACCATGCATGATGCCAACCCACTTTGTACCGCTGCCCTTGCCGTCCGGCGTCCGCTCGCGCCTGATCGGCGGCATCAACGGCCTTGGCATGCACGTGCTGGAAGCAGGTCACGAATCACCCGGACGTCCGTGCGTGCTGCTGCTGCACGGCTTTCCTGAGCTCGCCTATAGCTGGCGCCGCGTCATGCCGGCGCTGGCGGCCGCCGGTTATCACGTGCTCGCGCCGGACCAGCGCGGCTACGGCCGCACCACCGGCTGGAGCGCCGACTACGAGACCGACCTGCGGCCGTTTTCCATGCCGGCCCTGGCGCGTGATGCGTTGGCCCTGCTGCACGCCTTGGGCATACGTGCGGTGACGGCCGTGGTCGGCCACGATTTCGGCTCTTCAGTAGCGGCCTGGTGCGCGCTGACGCGGCCCGACGTGTTTCGCAGTGTGGTGTTGATGAGCGCGCCCTTCGCCGGGCCGCCGGGCCTGCCGTTCGGCAGTGCCGACAACCCCGAAGCAGCCGATCCGGCGCTGCTGCAAGCCAGCCGCACGCAACAACTGTTGGATGACCTGGCGCGCCTGCCACGGTCGCGCAAGCACTACCAGTGGTACTACTCGACACCTGCGGCCAACGCCGACATGCGGCATGCGCCGCAAGGCCTGGCGGCTTTCCTGCGGGCCTACTATCACGTCAAGAGCGCCGACTGGCCGGAGAACCGGCCATACCGACTCGCCGGCTCGGCCGCCGCCGACTATGCGCAGTTGCCGACCTATTACGTGATGGATGCCGCTTGCGACATGGCGGCGACGGTGGCACCGCACATGCCGACGCCCGCGGCGATCGCCGCCTGCGCCTGGCTGCCGGAGGCCGAGCTGGCGGTGTATGTGGCGGAGTACGAACGCACCGGCTTTCAGGGGGGCCTCAACTGGTATCACTCGCGCGTGACCGGTCGCTATACCGGCGACATGCAGTTGTATGCCGGGCGCCGCATCGAGGTGCCGGCGCAATTCATCGCCGGCGCCAGCGACTGGGGCATCTACCAGAAGCCCGGCGATTTCGAGGCGATGCAGACCCGTGTGTGCGCCCGGTTCGAAGGTGCGCATCTGATCGATGGCGCCGGGCACTGGGTGCAGCAGGAGCAATCGGCGGCGGTCAACGCATTGCTGCTGGAGTTTCTGGGGCGAAGGCGCGGCGCATAGCCGTCCACGTTCAAGCCAAAGGCTCGATCGTCATCCCGGCCGCCGCCAGGCGCCGTGCGTACACCGTGCCGAGCGCGGCAGCCGGCGTCAGCAGCCCACCGCCTACGGGCAGCGCATCAAGATCACATGCCAGGGCCAGCGCCGCTTCGCACACGAAAATGGTGGTGGCGCGGTTGCCCGGGTCGCCACGACCGGCGATGCGCCCGCGCACCAGAGTGCCGCGCTCGCCGCGCCCCACCAGTTCGCAGCGGAATGAGCCGCGGTCCATGCTGCGCTCGGACGGGCCGCTGCCCGGGGCTGGCGCCAGCGCCTGGGCGAGCCGGCGCCCGGGTTTGAAGCGCATGGCCTCCTGGCCCAGCGCCATGCCCACGCTCATGGCGGCAGCGGCGACCGCAGCGGCGGCGCCGCGGCCGAAGCGCAGGTACTCCTGGTAGTGGAAGTCGGGCGCATAGAGCTTCGGCTTGCCGCGCCCGGACAAGAGCGCGGCACTGCGCCGCACCACACGGGTATTGATCGGCCCCATGAAAAAGGGCCCGACCCAGGCGTTGAAATCGGCATCGCGATGCGCCGACACCGGGTCGGCATGCGTGCTTGTGTCCTCCGGCCGCCGGTCTTCAGGGTTGAGCAGGAACGGGTCGGCCAGCAGTTTGATCTGGCCCGAATTCATCGCGTTGAACATCGATGCCAGGGTGCCGCCGTTGACCCCGCCCTTGAGCGAAAAGCAAGCCTTGACGCTGACACAGGCTTCGCCGTGTTGCTGCTTCAAGGCCTGCGCCAGCAGCCACGCGCCGAGATCCGAGGGTACCGAATCGAAGCCGCAAAATGGAATGATGCGCGCGCCTTTTTTTCCGGCCTGCGCATGATGGCGATCGATCAGGCCGCGCGCCCACGGCGTTTCGCCGGTGATGTCCACATAGTGGGTGCCATGCGCCACGCAGGCGGCCACCAGCGCGCTGCCGTAGAGGGCGAACGGGCCGGCGGTCGAAAGCACCACCGACGCCTGTGCGGCCAGCGCGTCCAGCGCGGCGTCGTCATCGGCGGCCGCCACCACGATGCCCGCCGTTGCCGCTCCGGCGCCGCAGGCGGCGCGCGCCGCTTCGAGCTTGTCGCGCGAGCGCCCGGCCAGCGCCCATTTGAGGCCTTTGGAATGCTGCGCAAAATAGGCGACGGTCTGGCGGCCGACGAAGCCGGAGGCGCCGTACAGGATCACGTCAAACGGGCGATTGCCGGTTTTAGCTGGCATGGCTGGCTCCAGGTGGGTTCGGCAAGACCGAATAGACCTTTCAGCATAGCAGCGCAGGGCGGCGCCACACTCGACGCTTGACCGCCTCGCAGGTGTGGGTATCGGCGCGGATCGGTCGAGCGGGCGGATGTAAGCGGCGATACATCCGCTTGCATTTGAGCGCCGGTCCCCTGCCATCGATTCGCGCTGCCGGCGCGTTGATCGCTTACCAGGTCTTGATCAAGGGGTCACAGCATGAAACGCAGGCTTGTTCTCGGCGCAGTGGGCATCACATTTTTCGCCGGCAGCGTTGCCGCCTTCGCCGCCGACGTCGGCGTCTCTGTCAGTGTCGGCCAGCCCGGCTACTACGGCCGCATCGACATCGGCAGCCATGCGCGGCCGCAGGTGGTGTTTCAGCAGCCGGTGCTGGTTCAGGCAGCGCCCTACCAGGTGGTCCCGCCCGTCTATTTGCGGGTGCCGCCCGGGCACGCCAAACGCTGGGCGCGGCATTGTGGCCGCTATGGTGCCTGCGGAGCGCCGGTGTATTTCGTGCAGGACCAGTGGTACCGCCAGGTGTACGCGCCGCGTTACGCGCGCGAACACAACTGGCACGGTTATCGCGACGATCAGGGACGCGGCGCCTATGACGACGCCCGTAGTTGGGGACGTGGCCGCCACGAGGGGCATCGCGGCGAACATGGCGGCGGCAGGCGCGGCCGCGATTGAGGCAAGTCCGGGGCGGTCGCGTCCGCGCGGGCGATGTAACATGCTGGCCGCACCATCACCTTTTACCTGAATCACGTCCCATGGAACACGCCGTCGTCGACGCCCAGGTCACCCCTGAAGGGCGTCTCGAAATCCTTTCCACCGCCGAAGTCGGCAAGCTGCTCGATACCAGCCAGGGCGGCTTGTACCAGCTGTTGCGCAGTTGCTCGCTGGCGGTGCTCAATTCGGGCAGCCACAGCGACGATGGCCGCGCGTTGCTCGAACGCTACAAGTCATTTTCCATCTCGATCATCCAGCGCGAGCGCGGCATCAAGCTCGACCTGAAGGGCGCGCCTGCCGGCGCCTTTGTCGATGGCAAGATGATCAAGGGCATCGCCGAGCACCTGTTCGCGGTGCTGCGCGACGTGATCTACACCGCCGACGAGATCAGCGACAACCCGAAATTCGATCTCGCCACCTCCCAGGGCATCACCGACGCGGTGTTCCACATATTGCGCAACGCCGACGTTCTGCGCCCCTTGCAGTCGCCCAACCTGGTGGTGTGCTGGGGCGGGCACTCGATCTCGCGCGAGGAGTACGACTACACCAAGCTGGTCGGCTACGAACTGGGCCTGCGCGCGCTGGACGTGGCCACCGGCTGCGGCCCGGGTGCGATGAAGGGTCCGATGAAGGGCGCCACTATCGCGCATGCCAAGCAGCGCGTGGTTGGCGGCCGTTATCTGGGCTTCACCGAACCCGGCATCATCGCCGCCGAATCGCCCAACCCGATCGTCAATGGCCTGGTGATCCTGCCGGACATCGAGAAGCGCCTCGAAGCCTTCGTGCGCGTCGGCCACGGCATCGTGGTGTTTCCCGGTGGCGCCGGCACCGCCGAGGAGATCCTTTACCTGCTGGGTATCCTTTTGCATCCGGACAATGCCGACCTGCCCTATCCGCTGGTGTTCACCGGGCCGCGCGGCAGTGAAACCTATTTCGCGCACGTCGATGCATTCATCGGCGCCACCCTGGGGCCGGCGGCGCAGGCACGCTACGCCGTCATCGTGGGCGACCCGGCGCAGGTGGCACGCCAGATGCAGGCAGGCATGCAGAAAGTGCGCGAGTACCGCAAGGCGATCAGCGATGCCTACTATTTCAACTGGCACCTCACGATCGACCATGAGTTCCAGCGGCCGTTCCTGCCCACGCATGACAACATGCGTACCCTGGACATCCGCCGCGACCAGCCGGTGCACCTGCGTGCAGCCAATCTGCGGCGCGCCTTTTCAGCGATAGTCGCCGGCAACGTCAAGGATCACGGCATTCGCGCCATCGAACAGCACGGTCCATTCGAGATTCGCGGCGATGCCGAAATCATGCAACGCATGGATACCCTGCTGACTTCGTTTGTCGCGCAGCAGCGCATGAAGCTGCCGGGCAGCGGCTATGTTCCGTGTTATCGCGTGATCGCCGCGGCGTGAAATCGCCGGCCTTTGCCTGAACGCAAACCCACCAATGCCAGCCTGCGCAGTCATGTGCGGGCGCCATGCATGAAACCGACAGCCATCGATGATTGAACCGATTCTCCTGACCGCGGCACGGGTTGCCACCTTCGAGGGCGAGCAGATGCTGACCGGCGCCAGCGGCTTTTTCTTCGCGCGCGACGAACGACTGTTCGTGGTCACCAGCCGTCATGTGATGATCGACAAGCCGAGCAAGCATTTTCCCGACCGCATCGAGATCGAGCTGCATACCGACGCCGACAACCTCGCTTTATCGACCGGGTTCTCGATGCCCCTGTATCGCGCGAGAAAGAGCGTATGGCGCCAGGGCAAGGACGGCACCGGCGAAATCGATGTCGCGGTACTCGAAATCGAGCGCGCGGCATTGCCGAAAACCGCGCTCTATCGCGCCTTCACGCCCGCGCACCTGCTGGCTGCCGAAGAGGGTGTCGAGGTCGGCTCATCGCTCTTGGTGGTGGGCTTCCCGCTCGGCTTTCATGACACCCTGCACCACATGCCTGTGGTGCGCCAGGCGGTGGTGGCCTCGTCCTTCGGGCTGCGCTTCCAGGGTCAGGGTTACTTTCTCACCGATGCGCGCACCCACCGCGGCACCAGCGGTGCGCCGGTGGTGATGCGCGCGGCGTCGGGCCAAGTGCCGGACGACTTGCCGTGGCGGCTTTTGGGGGTGCATTCGGCGCGCCTGGATGTCGGTTCGCGCGACCTTGCGGTCGATGAGGCGCTGGGGCTGAATTGCGCCTGGTACGCCGACATTCTTTTGAAGCTGACCGAGGCTTGATCGCGCGCATCGGTGGCGGGCAGGCAGTGCGAGTGATGCGGCAACTGCGCGCGCCGGGCCGGCGCACTTGATGCTGCTGAAGTCAGGCCAGATTGAGCGCGCGCTCAGTTGGCCATCAGCGGCGCGGCCGGACTCTTGCCGAGCACCTGTTCGGCGTGCCATGCGAGATTGAGGACACGGGCATCGGCGAAGCGCGGCCCGGCGATCTGCAGCCCCACCGGCAATCCATGGTCGCCGCTGCCGCAGGGCAGCGCCAGCGCCGGCAGTGCGGCATAGTTGAACAGTGGCGTGAACGCGGCGTGGCCGCGCGGGCCGGCGGGCTTCCCGCCGATGTTGGCCGGGCCCAAGCTGCCCAGCGGCCAGGCCTCGACCGGTGTTACCGGGCATAGCAGCGCGTCGTATTTCGCAAACAGTGCCGCGAAACTCGCATGGATGTGCTCGCGCAAGCGCAGCAGTTCAGCCAGCCGCGTGCCGCTGACCGCAAGACCAAGTTCGATCTGGGCGCCGATGTCGGGGTCGAACAACTCGGGCCGCTTGCGCCAGGCAGTGCCGAACAATTGTGCCAAGCCCGCCTGCTGCAGCGCGATCAGCGGATACTCGCCCGCCTGCGCCGGCCATAGCGGATCGGCGCTCTCGATTTGCCAGCCGGCAGCATCGAGGCGCCGCACCGCCGCGTCCAGAGTTGCGCGCACATCGGCATCCAGCGCCAGGCCGCAGCCGAGATCGGTCGAATAGGCGAGCGTGCCCGATGGCCGTGCTTGTTTGAGGCCGCGCATGGCGTCCGGGCTGGCGAAAGCCGGACACGAAAGTGGGTCGGCCGGCTCCCAGGCGGTCAAGAGATCGAGCATCAGCGCCACGTCTTCGACGTCACGCCCGATCTGCCCGATTACCGACAGCAGGTGATTCGGGTCGTCGAAACCCCAGGGGTTGGGTACCCGGCCCAATGTCGGTTTCATGCCCACCAGGCCGGTGTGCGCAGCCGGCCGCCGCACCGAGCCGCCGGCATCGGTGGCCAGCGCGATCGGACCCAGCCCGGCGGCCACCGCGGCCACCGCGCCGCCCGACGAGCCGCCCGGTGTGCGCCGCAGGTCCCAGGGGTTGCGCGTTGCACCGTGGAGGGGCGTGTCGGTGATGCCCTTGCAGGCGAACTCGGAACAATTGGTGATGCCCAGCGGCACCCCGCCCAGGCCGCGCAGGCGCGCCACGCACCAGGAGTCGCACGGGGCGATGAAGTCGGCAAACAAGCGTGAACCGAAGGTGGCGCGGCGTCCTGCAAGCCAGAGGTTGTCCTTGATCGTGAAGGGCACGCCGGCCAGCGGCAGTCGCTCGCCGGCGGCCAGTCGAGAGTCGACCACACTTGCCGCCGCCAACGCCGGCGCCGGGTCGAAATCGGCAAAGGCGTTGAGCAGTGGTTCAAGGCGGGCAACGCGCGCGCAGAAGACCTGAGTGGCTTCAAGCGCCGAAATTTGACGTGCGCCAACCTGCGCGGCGAGTTCGCGTGCGGTCCAGCGGTGAATGTCCATGAGTGGGCTCCGGGGTGCGGCACGCACCGGAAAATTGCCTCTTGCGTCCATTATTGTGCATCAACTGCAAGCCACGACCCCGGCTGCCCCTGGCGAATCCCTTGCAAGATCGATTCCATACTGCGAACATGCACCATGCCAGACCATGCAGGGGCTGGCGCACGGATTGGATGCAACCCGAGTGCGGCCAAGCGTCCGAGTCGACTGCATAGATGGCACAGCGATTGCGAGAAGACGAAGTCATGAGCGCCAACCAAGGGCAAAGCCTCACGCTGGATGCGATCGTGCACCGCTACGGAAGCGCGCTGGCGGTTGATCACGTCACGCTGGAAATCAAGGCGGGCGAATTGGTGGCGTTGTTGGGGCCCAGCGGTTGCGGCAAGACCACGCTGCTGCGCATCATCGCCGGTTTCATCACCCAGACCTCCGGTCAGGTGGTGGTCGGCGGCCGGCGTATCGACGAACTGCCGCCCAGTCAGCGCAACGTCGGCATCGTATTTCAGAACTATGCCTTGTTCCCGCACATGACAGTGGCCGAAAATGTCGGCTACGGCCTGGCGGCACGCGGTGCCGACAAGTCGGCGGTCAAGAAGCGCACCGGCGACATGCTCGAGATGGTGCAGATGGTGCACCTGGCCGACCGTTTTGCGCGTCAGCTCTCAGGCGGGCAGCAGCAGCGCGTCGCGCTGGCACGCGCCTTGGCCATCGAGCCGCGCGTGCTTTTGCTCGATGAGCCATTCTCCGCGCTCGACAAGAGCCTGCGCCTGGATATGCAGATCGAGATCAAGCGCATCCAGCGCGCCGCCGGCACCACCGCGATCATCGTCACCCACGACCAGGAAGAAGCGCTCGGCATGGCCGACCGGGTGGCGGTGCTGAGCCACGGCAAGCTCGAGCAGTTCGCCGCGCCGTCGCAGGTGTATGACACGCCGGCCACCTACTTCGTCAACCAGTTCGTCGGCACCGCCAACGTGTTGCCGGGGCGCCTTCAATCCATCGAAGGCGACAGCGCATGGGTCGATCTTGCCGACGGCACGCGCCTTGAGGCGCGTGCTCCGCGCGCCATAGCAGTGGGCGCGCAGGTGGTAGCCTGCATCCGCCCGGAAAACCTGCGCCTGTGCGACAGCGGCGATGGTGTTCAGGGTACGGTCGAACTCGGCATGCCGCTGGGACCTACCATCGTGCACGAAATCCGCACCTCCGCGGGCTTGCGTTTAAAGCTCGCCGAGCCGCGCGCCCCCGGTACCGAACCCCGGCCCGCGGGCGCATCGGTGTGGGTCAAGCCGGTTTCCTTCGCAAGCGTCACCGTTTTTGCGGCACCTTGAGCGTTTCGTCGTCCCATTTCATCAACCAGGAGTCATCATGAATCAAACCCGTCGTCAGGTCTTGGGGTCCGCGCTCACGCTGAGCGCGATGCAGCTGTTCCCCGGCATCAGCCAGGCGCAGGCGCGCAAGCTGGTATTCGCCACTTTTACCGGCAGTTGGGAAGAGGCGCACAAGGATGTGCTGGTGCCGGCCTTCAAGAAGGCGAGCGGCAACGATATGCTGCTCGACGCCATGCTGTCGGTCGACCAGATCGCCAAGGTCACCGCGGCGCGCGCCAACCCGCCCATCGACCTGATGCTGCACGATCCGGGCCCGGCCCTGACGGCGATCGCGCAGGACCTGGTCGAACCGTTTCCTGTGGCGCAAAGCAAGCACTACAAGGATCTGATTGCCGAAGCGCAGGACCCGCTCGGACCGTCGATCTTCTTCCAGGTGGTGGGGCTTACCTACAACCCTGAAAAGATCAAGACGCCGCCGACTTCCTGGGCCGATTTGTGGCGCCCCGAATACAAGGGCCGGGTCGGCATCACCAACCTCAACTCGACGCTCGGCACCGGCTTCATGGTGGAACTGGCGCGCATGCATGGCGGCTCCGAAGCCAATGTCGACGCGGCATTCAAGAAGATCGCCGAGTTGAAGCCCAACCTGGCCGCGGTGGCTGCCAACCCCGGCGCCCTGGCCGCGCTTTATCAGCAGGGGCAGATCGACATCAGCCCCGGCAACTTCAACGCCATCCAGATCCTCAAGGCGCGCGGCGTGCCGGTCGAGTTCGTCGCCCCGAAGGAGGGTGCTATCGCCTTCAAGACCACCATTCATATCGTCAAGAATTCGCCCAACAAGGCGCTCGCCGCGGCATTGATCGACACCGCGATGTCGCCGGAAGTGCAGTTGCGCCTGATGAACAGTCCCTACCTGATCGTGCCTACCAACAGCAAGGTCAAGATGGGCGGCGAGATCGCCAAGGTGCTGGCCCGCGACCAGGCCGACATGAAGAAGAAGTTCGTGTTTCAGGACTGGAAGAAGATCAACGAACAGCGCGCCAG
>JAYVWK010000322.1:0-2646 GCA_043786185.1 Burkholderiales bacterium | reverse complement strand
GCGCCAGATTGATGCGCGGCCGCGCCAGTGCCGCTTCGCGCACGGTGCGCGCAAAATCGGCGGCGGCCTCGGTCAAGAAATCCTTGAGCCCGATTTTCGGCTTGGTGATGAAGGTGGTGGCGCCGGCGGCCAGCGCCTGCATCGTGGTCTCGGCGCCTTTCTCGGTGAGCGTCGAACAGATGATCACCGGGGTCGGCCGTTCGCCCATGATCTTCTTTAAGAAAGTGATGCCGTCCATGCGCGGCATCTCGACATCGAGCACGATCACGTCCGGCCACTCGATGCGCATGCGCTCCTGCGAGATGATCGGATCGGCCGCGGTGGCGATCACCTTGATGTCCTTGAACTGGCCGAGCATGGCGGCCAGTACCTGGCGCACCACCGCAGAATCGTCGACCAGCAGAACGCGAATCGGGGCAACGCTCATCGGACAACCTCGGGTGAATTGAAGGCTTGTGTGGAAATCATGCCGGCTCGCGGGCCGCGCGCGGGGGCAGCGCCATTTTCCAAGGTGTTGAAACGCACCCATACCTGGCCGCTTGCGGCATCGAAGCACAGGCGGCGCCAGCCGCAGCCGCCAACGTGCTCGGCCGACAGCGCCAGTCCGGCAGCGGCCACCCATGCGCGCGCGCAGGCGATGTTGCGCGCGCCGATGTCGATCTGGATTCCCGGCGGCGCATCGTAAACCTGTGCCCCGCCGAACAGTTTGGCGGTGCATTGCGCCAGCGGGATGAAACGATCGGCCAGTGCATCGATCATCAGGTCGAAGGCTTCGTTGCCGTAGCGCCCGTCGCAGCCCAACCCCGTCGCGCCGCCCTCGCGGCGCGGCAGCACGTAGTGGCACAAGGCGCCTACCCGCATCGCCGGATGCCACAGCACCAGCGCCACGCATGACCCGAGCAGGGTGCCGAACACCTCGCCGGCTCCGCCCACCGCCCAGTCGCCGGGGTTGAGAAAGCGGCTGTCGAGCGGCATATTCCCGCCACGCATTGCACTACCCTCCTGCCACTCAAGTGACATCCTCCCCGAGGGAGGCGCATTGCTCAATTCGGCGCTCCCTGCGGGCGGCCGGGCGAGAGCGCTCACGACGCCGCCTTGATGTAGCTGCCCGGGCCGCTGCCGGAGAGGCCGCTGGCGATGCCGTTCAGGGTTTCGGCCAGGCCGACACAGAACGTGCCGCCCGGCTTGAGCCGCTCGATCAGGCGCGCCACCGCCGCCGCCTTGGTCGCGGCGTCGAAGTAGATCATCACGTTGCGCAGGAAAATCATGTCGAACAGCGGCGTTGGCGGCAGGGTCTGCACCAGGTTGATCTGCGAAAACGAGACGCGCTCGCGCAAGGCACGGTCGACCAGCAGATAGCCGGCCTGCGGCCCGGTGCCCTTGCGGCAGTATTTCTTCAGCAGGGCCGGCGGCAGCTGGGTGGCGCGATCCAGCGGGTAAAGCCCGCGCTGCGCGCTCTTGAGCACTCGCATGCTGATGTCCGAACCGCTGACCTGCCAGTCGAATGAGGCCGCACCGGCGCGCACGCTGTCGAGCACCATCACCAGGGTGTAGACCTCCTCGCCGGTCGAACTGGCCGCGCTCCAAACGGTGAAGCCGCGCCGCTCGCGCGCCAGGCGCTCGGCCAGTTCGAAATGCCGGGCCTCGCGCCAGAAGTAGGTTTCATTGGTGGTCAAAAGGTCGATCGCCACCTGCATCTCGCCGTCGGCCGCACCGCGCAGGACACAATCCATGTATTCGCCGTAGGTGGCCGCGCCCACTACTTCGAGCCTGCGAAACAGGCGCCCGGCGACTAAGGTTTTCTTGGCCGGCGTGAGCGCGATGCCCGCGTTCTTGTAAATGAACTGGCTGATGCGCTCGAAGTCGCGGTCGGAGATCGCGGCTGCCGAGGCCGCAGGCGCCAGCGCCATGGGGTTGAGCGGCGGCGCCTGCGGGCGGCGCACCGGCACCGGTGCCAAGCGCGCCGTCACAAGCGGCCGCACGGGGCGGTGGCCACCAGCAATTGCAGGCCGGCGGCGTCGAACTCGGCGATCGCCGACAAGTCCAGGACGAGCGCTTCGCCCACCGCGAGAGCGTCGAAGGCTGCGCCGATGTCGGCCCCGGCTTGGGCGGCGGCGTAGATGTTGAACTCGGCCGGCGCCACGTAGGCCCCGCTCATGGCAGCACCAGCTTGGCGACCGCATCGAGCACCTGCGGCGGCATGAAGGGCTTGGTGATCCAGGCGCGGGCGCCGGCGGCACGCCCTTCCGCCTTCTTGGCTTCCTGGCCTTCGGTGGTGAGCATGATCACCGGCGTGAACTTGTAGTTGGGGTGCACCTTGACCTGCTTCAAGAAGGCCAGACCGTCCATGTTGGGCATGTTGACATCCGAAATGATGAGGTGGATCTTGCGCCCGTCCAGCTTGGTGAGCGCGTCGCGGCCATCCGCGCCTTCGACCACCTCGTAGCCGGCGCCCTTGAGGGTGAGCGCGACCACCTGGCGAAAGCTGGCGGAATCGTCGACGACGAGAATGGTCTTGGCCATGGTTCTCCCTTGACTTGTGTGAATGATGCTTGGCGGCGCTGGTGCGAATTTGAAACCGGCCGGCGACGGCTCAGAAGAAGGTCACGCCCTGCGCCGGCGCCGGCGCGGCGCCGGCCGGTGCAT
>JAYVWK010000321.1:0-6307 GCA_043786185.1 Burkholderiales bacterium | reverse complement strand
CCTGCTCGAACGTGGCGTGATGCGGCGCATCGCCGGCCAGCCGCAGTTCGCCGGCGTCATGCTGACCATCGGCCTGGCATTCATGATCCGTGGCGCGGTGAGCATGGGTTTCGGGCCGGAATCGCGCAAGTTCGAAACACCGTTCTCGGGTCACACCACGCATTTCGGTCCGCTGGTGATCGCCGACCTCAACCTGGCGATCATCGGCGCGGTGCTGGCGGTGACAGTCGCCCTGTTCATCTTTCTGGCGCGCACCTCGCTCGGGGTGGCGATCCAGGCCGCTTCGCAGGACCAGCTTGCCGCCTACCTGTCGGGCATTCGCGTCAAGCGCCTCAATTCACTGGTGTGGGCTCTGGCCGGCGCGCTGGCGGCGCTAGCGGGCATGTTGCTGGCACCGATCACACTGGTCGACATCAGCTTGTGGTTCGTGCTGTTGAAGAGCCTGGCGGCGTTGGTGCTGGGCGGCTTCGGCAGCGCGCCCGGGGCGATCGTCGGTGGTCTGTTGATCGGCTTGATCGAATCCTTCGCCGGGGTCTATGCGCCGGGCAGCATCAAGGATGTGGTTGCCTACATCGTGCTGATCGTGGTGCTGGTGGTGTGGCCGCGCGGCCTCCTGGGTGAAGCACACGGCAAGCGGGTATGAGGTTCGCCTACGACACCAGCTATCGCGACAGTCGGCGCCTGTTGCGCTGGCGCGCCGACCGTGCCGCCTATGCGGCGCTGGTCTTGCTGCTGCTCGCTGCACCGTTCGTGCTGCCGGTGTTCTACCTGGGTGAGCTCACTTACCTGTTCATCTTCGCCCTGGCCAGCCTTGGCCTGATGGTGCTGACAGGCTACACCGGCCAGGTCTCGCTGGGGCATGCGGCTTTCATCGCCATCGGCGCCTACGCAGAAGCGCTGCTGCTGGCGCGCGGCTGGCCGCTGCCGGCCGCGCTCATGACGGCGAGCCTTCTGGCCGGGGCCGCCGGGCTCGCCATCGGCATGCCGGCGATCCGTGTTTCCGGCTTGTACCTGGCGATGGTCACGATGGCGTTTGCCATCCTGGTCGAACATACGCTTGGTCACTGGTCCGCGCTCACCGGCGGCTTTACCGGCATGGCGGTGCCCGATGCAAAGCTGTTCGGCATTTCGCTGGCCACGCCCACCGGCTTCTATTTCCTCTGCTTAGCGGTACTGGCGGCGGTGCTGCTGGCGCTCATCAACCTGATGCGTGCCCACCTCGGGCGCGCGTTTGTCGGCGTGCGCGACAGCGAAGCCGCGGCCTGGGGCCTGGGGATTCATGTGCCGCGGGTCAAGGTGCAGGCCTTCGCGCTGTCGGCGGCGATCACCGGCCTGGCGGGTGCCCTGCTGGCGCACCAGACCAAGTACCTGACGCCGGATGGTTTCGGCCTGATGCTGTCGATGCAACTGGTGCTGGCGGTGGTGATCGGCGGCCTGGGCAGCCTGCGCGGCGCGATTCTTGGCGCGCTACTGATCGGGCTGTTGCCGGCCTTCATCTCGCATCTCAAGCCGATCCTGCCGGACCGCATCGCCAAGCAATTCGGGCTGGAGATTTTCGTCTATGGCGCAGTGCTGGTGGGTTTCGTCCTGTTCGAGCCGATGGGGCTTGCCGGGCGCTGGCAAAAGCTGCGCGCCTTTTTCGAGAGCTTTCCGCTGTACCGGCGCGACACCTTTCGGCGCGCCAAGACCTACATGCGTTCGGAGCGACACCGGTGAGCTTTTTCGAAGTGCGCGACCTGGCGCTGGCCTTTGGTGGCGTGAAAGCACTCGACGGTGTCAGTTTCACAGTCGAGGCCGGCGAAGTGTTCGCCATCATCGGCCCCAATGGCGCCGGCAAGACCACGGTTCTCAATGTGGTGACGCGCGTGTTCGCCGTGCACGCCGGACAGGTATTGCTCGAAGGTGTCGATCTGACTCATGTGCCGCGCCAGCAGGTGGCGCAAGCCGGGGTGGCGCGCACCTTCCAGAACATCGAGTTGTTCGAAGGTGCCACCGTGCTGGACAACCTGTTGCTCGGGCGGCATCGCTTCGATCACGGCGGATTCGTGAGCCAGATGTTCAACAGTCGTGCCGCCCGCGCACATGAAGACCAGTCGCGGGCACGGGTCGAGACCCTGATCGAGTTTCTCGACCTCGCGCCCCATCGCAACCAGCGCGTGGCCGGCCTGCCTTATGGCGTACGCAAGGTGGTCGAACTGGGCCGCGCGCTGGCCACCGAGCCCAGGCTCTTGTTGTTGGACGAGCCGGCGTCGGGCCTGAACCCGGAAGAGACGCGCGAACTGGCCTTCTGGATCGATGACATCCGCCATGAACTGGGGGTCACGGTGGTGATGATCGAGCACGACATGTCGCTGGTGTCGGAGGTCGCCGATCGGGTGCTGGCGATGAACCTCGGACGCCCGCTGGCCAGTGGCACGCCGGCGCAGGTGCAGGCGCATCCCGACGTGATCGCGGCCTATCTGGGGGCGTGAAGATGAGCGATGCGCTGCTTGTCGTTCGCAACCTTGAAACCTGGTATGGCCCGGCGTGCGCCATCCGTGGTGTCTCGCTTGCGGTGGCTGCGGGCCGCATCGTCGCCGTGCTCGGTGCCAACGGCGCCGGCAAGACCACGCTTCTCAACACGATCGCCGGGGTGATCGATCCTTTCAAGGGCGCGGTCGAGTATCGCGGTGCAGCCATTCACGGGCGCGACCCTGATGAGGTGGCGCGCCTGGGCCTGACCCTGGTGCCGGAAGGGCGGCGCGTGTTTCCGTTCCTCTCGGTGGCCGACAATCTGGCGATGGGCAGCTTCGCGCGCCGTGATCGCGCCGGGCAAGAGGAAGACCTGCAGCGCATTTACACCTGGTTTCCGCGCCTCAAGGAGCGCGCGGCGCAGCATGCCGGCCTGCTGTCGGGCGGCGAGCAGCAGATGCTGGCGATTGGTCGCGCCATGATGGCCCGGCCCGACCTGCTGTTGTTAGACGAGCCCTCGCTGGGTCTCTCACCGCTCTTGACGCGCGAGATATTCAACATCGTCACGCGCATCAACGGCGAGACCGGCATGACCATCCTGGTGGTCGAGCAGAACGCGCAAGTCGCGTTGGCCCACGCACACGACGGCTATATCATGGAACTCGGGCGCATCGTCGCCGCCGACACCTGCGCCGCGCTGATGGCCAAGGACGACGTGCGCGAGTTCTATCTTGGCATCGGCGCGCCTGCCAGTGCCGACGGCCGCAAGCGGCGCTGGAAAAAAACCAAGACGTGGCGATGATTCCGACAAGCATGACCAAACAGGAGGATCTTCTCACCCTCGGATGCGACACCGCGGCCAAGTTGTTTCGCGCGCGTGCGGCCATGTGGGGCGCATCGCCCGCACTGCGCTGGAAGGCGCGCGGCATCTGGCATTCGGCAAGCTGGGCCGACTACCTGGCCGCCGCGCGCGCGGTCGGGCTGGCGCTGGCGGACCTGGGTGTCGCAAAAGGGCAAGTAGTCACGCTCTTGGCCGAGAACCGCCCCGAGTGGCTCTATGCCGACATGGGTGCGCAGTGCATGGGCATGATCGGCAACGGCATCTACCCGACTTCATCACCCGAACAAGTGGAATACGTTCTCAATGATTCGCAGACGCGCGTGCTGTTGGTCGAGGATGACGAACAGCTCGACAAGGCACTGGCCGTGCGCGAGCGCTGCCCGAGCCTCAGACAAATCGTGGTGATGGAAACCGAAGGCCTGCGCGGCCTGGCCGATCCGATGGTGACAAGCTTTGCCGACTTCATCGCGCGCGGTCATCAATTGGTGCGCGAGCGTAGCGCCGATTTCGATGCCGCCATCGAGCGCGGCCGGCCAGACGACATCGCCTTCCTGGTGTACACCTCGGGCACCACCGGCGCACCCAAGGGCGCGATGATCGCGCAGCGCAACCTGATCTTCCAGCTGGGCACCGTGCGCGAATACCTGACGGTGGACAAGGGCGACAAGACGCTGTCGTTCCTGCCGCTGTGCCACATCGCCGAGCGCATGTCTACCGTGTTCAACCAGTTGGCCATCGGCTACATCGTGCACTTTCCTGAAAACAGCGGCACGCTGGCCAACGACATGCGCGAGGTGTCACCGCACATGGTGTTCGCACCGCCACGCTTCTGGGAGAAGATGTATTCGCAGGTCGATCTGTTCATGCGCGATGCGATTGTGCCGGCACGTGTGCTCTACAACATGGCGCTCAGGGCAGGGATGCAGGCGGCCGAGGCGCGCCTGGCCGGCCGGCCGGCGGCCGAGTGGGATACCGCGAAACTGAAACTGCTGCGCCGGCTCGCCTTCTCCAACGTGCGCGACTTTCTGGGTCTGGCCAATGTAAAAAACGCCATCACCGGCGCCGCGCCGGTGCCACCGGAGCTGCTCAAGTGGTACCTCGCGCTGGGGGTGGACCTGATCGAAGGCTTCGGCATGACCGAGACCAGCGGTTTCGTGTGCGCCACACCGTCTGCGAAGATCAAGGTCGGCTTCGCCGGGCGCTGCGCCCCGGGCGTTGAAATACGTCTCGGGGCGGACGACGAAATCCAGGTGCGCGGCGGCAACGTCTTCGCCGGCTACTGGAATGCGCCCGCCAAGACCGCCGAGACCATCGACGCTGATGGCTGGCTGCATACCGGCGATTGCGGCGAGATCGACGCCGATGGTTACCTGGCGATCCGCGACCGCATCAAGGACATCATCATCACCTCCGGCGGCAAGAACATCACGCCTTCGAACATCGAAAGCCAGCTCAAGTTCAGCCCCTACATCTCGGATGCGGTGGTGATCGGCGAGTCGCGCAATTACTTGACCTGCCTCATCATGATCGATCAGGAGAATGTGGCAAGTTTCGCGCAGGACGCGGCCGTGCCGTTCACCGATTTCGCAAGCTTGACGCGCGCGCCCGAAGTGCTGCGCTTGATCGGCGCCGAGATCGAAGCGGTGAACCAGCGCTTGGCCAGGGTCGAGCAGGTCAAGACCTTTCGCATCCTGGCGCAACTCCTGACGCCTGAGGACGAGGAACTGACGCCCACCATGAAGCTCAAACGCCGGGTGGTGGCCAGCAAGTACGCGGCCCTGGTCGAGGAGATGTATCGGTAGCAGATTTGCTCATGAAGCCGGCCGATCGGCGGGTTAATATGAGCGACAAATTTTTTTCAAAAGGAGACAACACATGAAATTCAAGACACTGTTGGCCGTAGCGGGCCTCACCGCACTCGGCGCATTGCAACCGGCGCTGGCGCAGCGCGTGACCGAGTCCGAGATCGTGCTCGGCAGCCACCTCGATCTTTCCGGCCCGACCGCGGCCGCTATGCCGATGTTGCGCAATGCCATGCAGATGCGCATCGACGAGGCCAACGAAGCCGGCGGTGTCAACGGTCGCAAGCTGAAGCTGGTGATCGAGGACAACGCCCTGCAGCCGCAACAGGCGGTGCGCGCGGTGCAGAAGTTCATCAACCAGGACCGCGTGTTCGCGATCCTCAATTCCTTCGGCTCCGGGCCCAACGCGGCGGTGGTCAAGGCCGCCACCGATGCCGGCGTCGTCTACTACGCGCCGTGGGGCGCGTCAGCCGTGATCCGTCAGGTTTCCGGCAACTCACCCTTGCTGATCACCACCGTGCAGAACTACGACACCACCACTGCCACCGGCCTGTCGTGGGCGATCAAGAACTGGGGTTCGAAAAAGGTCGGCTTCATTTTCCAGGAAGGCCCGTTCGGCGATCTCGTGCGGCGCGGCGTCAAGACCGCGCTGGATGCGCATGGCCTGCAACTGGCGGCCGAGGCCGGCTACAAGCCCGGCGACATCGACTTCGCCTCGCAGGTGGCGCGCATGAAGGCCGGCGGTGTCGACCTGATCATCGCCGCCACCGTGGTGCGCGAGACCGTCGGCGTGATGAGCGAAGTCAAGAAGCTGGCCTGGAACGATGTCAAGGTGCTCACGGTGATCCCGGGTCGCAGCAGCGTCGTCGCCTTGCTGGGGAAAAACACGGTCGAAGGCCTGTACGGCATCGGCGGCTGGAAGCTCAACTATGCCGACAGCGCGCCACCCGAGGCCAAAAAGGTGATGGATGCCTACAAGAAGAAGTTCAATGTCGACCCCGACGAGAACGCGCTCAATGCCTATTCCTATACCGACTGGTTCATCAAGGGCTTGACCGCGGCTGGTCGCAACTTGACGGCTGAAGGCTTCGTCAAGGCCATTTCGACGATTTCACAGGAAGACTTCACCACCTACGGCAAGATGAGTTTCACCGGCAATCACGCCGGCCCGGAGATGGTCGAGATCGACCAGGTCAAAGGCGGGCGCTGGGTT
>JAYVWK010000320.1:0-5093 GCA_043786185.1 Burkholderiales bacterium | reverse complement strand
ATGCCGAGCGTCTTCAGCCAGTGATTGTGAATCAGCGGTGAGCGCGAATGCGCCACCGGGTGGCCCATGACGCAGGCTTTTGGATCGGGTTTTGACATGGTTGCGTACTGCTCTTGAAGTTGATTGTGGTGCCGCGTTGCTTATCGATGGTTGCCAAAAACATGACAGCCTCGCCAGAGGCATGTTTTTGTCATTCATTCCGAAATTCTCAATAATCGCGCATCGGTTGCCACTGGCCGGCGCGCACCGGCTTGCCTTCACTTGGGCGACATCAGGCCTTGCGCGCCATCAATAGCGGCACGATTTCTTTCACCGCTGCCTGTGCCTTGGCCAACAGCGCGGCATCGTCGTCGTTGGCCACCGGATGGCCGATCACCACGAAGGGGTAGCCGGGCAGGCCGTTGACTTCGCCTACGACCTCGGCGCTGCGCACAAAACGATCGGTGATCACGGCCACCGCCGGAATCCCCAGACGTTCGGCTTCAATGGCGTCGTGCAGACTGCACGACGAGCAACTGCCTCAGTCGCCGATGGCCGAGAGCATGGCGTCGACGCCACTCATCTCGGCCAGCATTTTGGGCGGCACCGGGCGCGACGAATCCGGTTTGCGGCGGCGAATGAATTCGCGCACCCCGTGCTCACTGCGCAGAATCTGCTCGACGAAATCGAAAAAACGCTGGGTACCGATCTTGGCGTTGTCGATCATGCCGACCACTGCGCCGCTCAAGGCAGGCAGCGCCGGTGCCAGGCGCAGCGCTTCACCGTCGGCGGCAAGGCGCGGGTCCAGAAGTCTAAGGGTCATGGTTTCTTGCTCCTTCAAGTAATGAAAACGCTGAACAAGCCCCAGGAATGCGGACTCCCTGACGAAGGGAATTTTCGCTTCAGCGGGTTGCAAAAGGGACATTCTCGACCTACGGACCTGTTCAGTGTTTCCTGAAAACAATCAGTCATCGATCGCGCAGGTAACAGCCAGCGCTTTCTTTCCATACCAGGGCGGAATGACCGCACCAAAGCCGCCCGCCGGCCCGCCGGCGGCGATCACCAGCAGGTCTTCCGGCGCGCGCAGCGCGCAATAGACACGCTCTTCATCCTGGCGGCCGGCGACCGCAGCTTTGCCGACGCTGCGCCATTCGCTGCGCTTGACGCGCGCCGCCTCGAATACGTAATCGCGGATCTGTTGCTTGGCCCAGCCGGCCTCGCCGAAGATCTCGCGATGCTGCTTGGGGATCACGATCGCGTAATTGCCGGCCCAGATCGAATAGGTCAGCATGTTGCTGCGCATCGCCGCTGCGTAGGAATCGAGGATCTCCTTCGGGTCGTGGGTCCACTCGTTCATGATCTGGTGCGGTGACTCCACCGCCATCACCGTCACCGCCGAGGTGCCGGCGGGCACGCCACGCTCCACCGACAGCGGCAGCCAGATGCTGTCCTCTTCATCCTCGGCCACGCAAAAGGTGAATTTGCCCGGATGGCCGAGTGTCGAGCGATCCAGCTGGCCCGGAACCCCGCCCAGCACGTTGAGCAGGAACAGGCGCACGCTGCGACCGATGGTGGCGTTCGCCCGGCTGCCGTTGGCCAGCACATTGTGGGTCGCGTTCATGGAAAGCTTCAAGCGAATCGGGCCATTGACCACGATGAAGGGCGCGCTGCCGCCGGTGCTGGCGGTAGCCCCGTGCAGGCCGAATTCGGGCTGGCACATGGCCTTGACGATGGCCACTACCACCGGCATGTAGTCCGGCAGGCAGCCGGCCATCAGCGCGGCGATCGCCACCTTTTCGGCGGTGATGCGGCGGCGGCGCACCGGCTCGACGCCGATCACGTCGCCGGCCTTGAGCCTGGCAGCAGCGAGAAAGCGCGCCACTCCGGCTTCGGTCGGTGGCACGATCGGCAGGCCATCGGTCCAGCCGTTGGCCTGGAAAAGTTCGTTGGCTTCAAAGGCATCGGCTGCCTCGACTATGCTGCTTGCAAATCGGTCTGCGTTGTTGTTCATGGTTCGATCATCCCCGGCAATCCCGCAATGGTCTCATATGATGCCGTCGCGCCTGAGCTCGCCCACCCGCGCCGCCGACAAGCCGGCCAGGCGCGCGAACACCTCGTCGCTGTCGGCACCCGGCACCGGTGCAGCGCGATCGTGGCTGGCGGGGGTGCGGCTGAACTTGATCGGGAAGCCTGGCGCCTGCGCCGCGGCAGGGGCGCCGGTGAGCGGATTGGCGAGCCGCACGATCATCTCGCGTTCCAGCAATTGCGGCCACTGCATCACCTCATCGATCGAGCGTACCGGGCTTACGGCAACCGCGGCCTGATTGAGTACCGAGACGACATGGTCCTTGGTGTGCGCTTCGGTCCACGCGGTGACCACCGCGTCAACCGCGCCGTTGTTGACCAGACGCCAGCCGACGTTCTGCATGTCCGCATCATGCTTGAGGTCATCGCGCCCCATTGCACCGAGCAAGGCCTGCCATTCCTCATGGGTGGCAGTTCCGATGGAGACCCAGCCGTCGCTGGTGCGGAACACGTTGAAGGGTGAGAAGCGCATGATGCGGTTGCCCTGGCGCGGCGCCAGGCCCAGGCCTTCGTAGCAATCGATGGGCTCATCGAACAAGAGCGAGAACAGGCAATCGGCCATGCCGACATCGATGGCCTGACCCTCACCAGTGCGCTGGCGATGCAACAGTGCCGCCAGCACGCCCTTGGCGGCGAATACGCCGGCGATCGCATCCGACAGCGCGGTCGCGGTCTTGACCGGTGGTTGGCCCGGCTGACCGGTCAGGCTCATCAGGCCAGTGGCCGCCTGCACCATCAGGTCGTAGGCCTTGTCGTCGCGCGCCGGTCCGGTCGCGCCATAGCCGGTCAAAGCGCAGTAAATAATGGCCGGATTGGCCTTGCACAGCGCCGCATAATCGATGCCCAGGCGTTCGGCCACGCCGGCCCGGAAGTTCTCGACCACCACGTCGGCCCGCCCCACCATCGACAGAAAGATCGCCCGCCCCTCTGCTGCCTTCAAATCGAGTGTGACCGACTTCTTACCACGCGCGCGCTTGAGATAGGCCAGGCCCATGTCCTTGTCCGAGCGGCGCTCGAAACTGATGCCCTGCGGCCCGTCGAAGGGTGGCGCGAAAGCGGTGGGATCGCCGGTTTTCGGGTCATCGATCTTGATCACCTCGGCGCCCATGCCGGCCAGCAACAAGGTGCACTGCGGGCCGGAAAAAAAGCGTGTCAGATCCAGCACCACGATGTCGTCGAGAATCTTCTTCATGCTCCCCCTGCTTTTGGTATGCAACGGAACCTGCGGATCGACCATGGCACAGTCTAAATCATGGTTCCTGGGCTTGGCGACAATCGGGGCATGGCACAATTCGGCTGCGTAACAACCGTCGGAGAGCGCGCATGACCTGGATTGGCCCTGGATTGCAAGCAGCATTCGCGCCTGTGGCAGCGTTGGCGACAGCTGCGGGCCTGAAGAGTCGATTCAATGGACGTTCAGCGTATGACCGGGCCACATCCTGATGCGAAACACGGAAGCACTTGCGCCCCTAACGGTGCCGAACAGCAACCGCTCCGGCCTGCCGTCGGTTGATCGACTGCTCAATTCCGCAGCGGGCGCACTGCTGGTTGGGCAGTATGGGCATGCGCTGGTGGTTGAGCACCTGCGCGCCGTGCTCGATACGCAACGCCAGCGGCTGGCCGCGGCGTCCGGTTTCGAGACCAGCGACGCGGCAGCCCTGCTCACCGATTGCGGCGCACGCATCGAAGCGCTGCTGCGTCCATCGCTGCGCCCGGTCTTCAACCTGAGCGGCACTGTTCTGCACACCAACCTCGGTCGTGCGCTCTACCCGCAGGCGGCGATCGAGGCGGCGGTGGGCGCCATGGCACGCCCGGTCAATCTTGAATATGACTTAGGCGGCGCGGCGCGCGGCGAGCGCGACAGCCATGTTGAATCCTGGCTTACGCGCCTGACCGGCGCCGAAGCCGCGGTGGTGGTCAACAACAACGCGGCGGCGGTCTACCTCGCGCTCAATACCCTGGCGCGGCGCCGCGAGGTGGTGGTGTCGCGCGGCGAACTGGTGGAGATCGGTGGTTCGTTTCGCATTCCCGACATCATGGCCAGCGCCGGCTGCAAGTTGCGCGAAGTCGGCACCACCAACCGCACCCACGCGCGCGATTTCGAAGGCGCGATCGGAAAAAGCACCGGCGCGCTGATGAAGGTGCACACCAGCAATTACACGATCCAGGGTTTCACCGCGATGGTGGCGGAGAGCGAACTGGCCGAAATCGCGGCGCGCCACCGCATTCCCCTGATCAACGATCTCGGCTGCGGCATGCTGCAGAACCTCGAAGACTACGGCTTGCCGCACGAACCGACTGCGCGCGAGGCGATCGCCGCCGGTGCCGATATCGTCACCTTCAGTGGCGACAAGTTGCTGGGCGGCCCGCAATGCGGGCTGATCGTCGGTCGCCGCGATCCGATCGAACGCATCCGCAAGAATCCGATGAAGCGCGCCTTGCGCTTAGACAAGGTGCGCCTGGCCGCGCTGGAAGCGGTATTGCGCCTGTATGCGCGGCCCGACCAGCTCACCAGCGCCCTGCCGACCTTGCGCCTGTTGACGCGCACGGCCCTGGAAATCGCCACGCTCGCGGCGCGCATGCTGCCCCACTTGAGTACGGCCGTGGCCGGTCGCGCCAGTGCGCGCGTGGTCGAGTGCGCAAGCCAGATCGGCAGCGGCGCCCTGCCGGTGGCATCCCTGCCCAGCGCCGGTATCGCCCTGTTGCCGACGGCCAAGCGCAAGAGCGGCGCGGCCGATGCCCTGGCCGCCGCCTTTCGCAGCCTGCCGATCCCGGTGATCGGGCACATCCGCGAAGGCGAGCTGATCCTCGATCTGCGCTGCCTTGAAGACGAGGCAGGGTTTGTCGCGCAGCTGGGTCAGCTGCGGCCGCCTGCGTCTGCATCATGATCGTCGCCACCGCTGGCCACATCGACCACGGCAAGACCACCCTGGTCAGGGCCCTGACCGGGGTCGATACCGATCGCCTGCCTGAGGAAAAGGCGCGCGGCATTTCGATCGACCTGGGCTTTGCCTACTGGCGCACGCCCG
>JAYVWK010000319.1:0-3438 GCA_043786185.1 Burkholderiales bacterium | reverse complement strand
ACCGGCGCCGCACCCGACACCCCTGACACATCGTGCATCGGGCTACCGCTCGCATTGCCGACCCATACCCCGACGGTGAAGCGCGACGAAAATCCGATCGTCCAGTTGTCGCGCATGTCCTTGCTGGTACCGGTCTTGACCGCGGTCCAGAACGGCGTCTCCAGCGGATTGGCCAGACCGAAGGCGACGGCGCGCGCCGTGCGATCGGCCAGAATGTCGGCCACGATGTAGCTGGCGTTCACATCCATCACCCGACGTGGCGGCGCCTGCGCCTGCCGCGCTTCGAATCGCAGCGGCGACCAGAGCCCGCCATTGGCCAGCGCGCGATAGGCATTGGTCAGTTGCGCAAGGGTTACGTCCGCGCTGCCCAGGGCCAGCGAAAAGCCGTAGTAATCGCCCGATTCTGTGATCGTCTCAAGCCCGACCGCGCGCAGGCGCTCGACTAAGCGGTCCGGCCCCACCATGGTCAATGCCCGCACCGCCGGCACGTTGAGTGAACCGGCGAGACTGGCGCGCAGCGACACCGGGCCGCGATATGACTTGGCGTAATTGCGCGGTATGTACAGCCCGCCATCGGTCCTTAGCTCGACCGGCGAGTCGTCCAGTACCGAGGCTGCGGTGAGGCGCCGTTGCTCGATTGCCAGCCCGTAGAGGAAAGGCTTCAGGGTCGAACCTGCCTGGCGCGGCGCGGCCGCGCCATCCACCTGGGGCGCCTGCGACAGGTCGCCGCTTGAGCCTACATAAGCCAGCACCTCGCCGCTGGCGTTATCGATGACCAGCACCGCACCGTCTTCGACATTGCGCCCACCAAGCTCGGCCAAGCGTGCGCGCAAGGCAGCGCGTGCCGCCGCCTGCACGCCAGCATCGAGCGTGCTTGCGACCCGCAGGCCGGCCCGGGTGAGCAGCTTGCGCGCCACATGCGGCGCCGCATCGGCCAGCGGGAACGCCGCATAAGCCCGCGCCAGCGTCTGACTCACCTCGACTGTCAGGCCAGCGCAGGTGTCGGCCGCAGCCGGCTTGCGCGCCCCTGGACCGTGCTGCAAGGTGAGCCACCAGCAGGCGCGGTCGGCAACCCGCCTGGGCGTGGCGTTGGGCCCGCGAATCAGCGCCGCCGCGATCGCCGCCTCGCGGCGGTTCAGGCCGTGCGGCGCCTTGCCAAACAGGCCGTGCGACATCGCCGCGACCCCCTGCAGTTCGCCGCGAAAACCCACCAGATTCAGGTAGGCTTCAAGAATCTCGTCTTTCTTCCAGCTATGTTCCAGCCCCAGCGCGGCCTTGGCCTGGCGCACTTTTTGCGAAAAGCTGCGCGGCGCGTTGTCGCGCCTGAGCTCGGGATCGAGCATGCCCGCCAGTTGCATGGTGAGCGTACTGGCGCCACGGACATTCGCATTGCCAAGATTGCCCGCCGCGGCGTTGAGCGCCGCCTTCCAATCCACCCCCTCGTGTTCGTAGAAGCGCTGGTCTTCGGAAGCCAGCAACGCCTCCTTGAGTGCCGGTGATACCTGATCGATGCTCACCCACGCATAGCGGCGCGCACTGTCGTCTTGCCGCAGGCGTTGCAGTTCACGCCCGTGGCGGTCAAGCAACCAGGCTTCGGAAGAACGCCATTCCTGGCGCACCTGCTTGTAGCTTGGCAAATCAAAGGCCGCTGCTGCTGCCGACGCCGCCAGCAGCAGGCAACACAAGGGCATGCGACCGCGCCCGCCAGTTTTCACGGCAACACCTTGAGCTTCGAGTTGGGCAAAACACCAAACATCTCCGGCGCATACATCGCCTCGATGCGTGTCGGTGGCAGCGAAAACTCGCCATCCTGGTTCAGGCGCACGGTGTATTCGACCGACCACTTGCCCTTGGGCGCGTATTCGTAATAGGCGCGAAACGCCTCGAAACTGCGCTCCTCGTAACTGGGCCAGGCCTCACCACTCTTGCGCTCGCTTGGCTGCGCCACATTGGCGTCGCGCGCCAGGCCGCCGCCCAAAATGGTGGCCCCGGCCGGAATTGGATCGGCCACCACCACCCAGGTCATGTCGGCCGAGGCCTCGACGTCGAGCTTGATGCGCAGCACGTCGCCACGCGTGTATGCGTCGCGGGTCTTCTGCTCGACCATGCTGACCGTCCGGGTCAGGCGGTAGCCGGCCGCAAATGGCGCCTTGATCGGCAGCGCCGCCAGGCTCTGGATGGTGAGCCAGGGTTTGCCGGTTCCTTCATGGCTGACCTTGAGCGCGCTGCCGGCACCGGCTTCCGCCTTTGGCCAGGGCAGGTTCAAAGTGCCGCCCTGGGGCTGCGCCGCCCAGACCAGGGTCTGCGACGCTTTGGAGTCGCCCCTATCCTCCTGCGCCACACGGCTTGTGCCGGTGATCTTTTCGGACTCGAAGCGTGCCGCGAATTTGTCCAGCGCGAGCCCACCCCACAAGTTGGCCGTGGTGGTCTGCCACGCGCCCTTGACTTGCCTGGCCACCAAACCGCTGGCCAGACGCGGCAGATCCTCACGCCAGCCGGGGCGATCCGCCACCACCGCGACCAGGCGTGCCGCGTTTACGTCGCCACCCACCATCAACCACCACCAGTGATCCTCACGCTCGGTTGAGAACACCATCTTCGTGCCCTGCATGGAAAGCCGCGCCCGCAACACCTGTTCAACCATCGCCATATGCTCGTCGCGCCGCAGGATGCCCGGCAGGCGCTGCAGAATCGCCAGCCAGTCGATCACCGCATGGGTGGGCCACAGGTTCGGTTGCAGGGTGATCGATTCGAGCAGCCTGGGCGTGGCACGGGCATTGCGCGACAGGGCCTCGATCGCGGCCAGCTTGCGCACCTCCAAGTCCTTGGTCGGCGACCAGAAGTTGCGCTGTATGCGCCCCTCGACAAAGGCGATCAGCGCGCCCTCCATGCGTTCGCGCGCATTGTCGGGCAGCGCATACCCCGCTTCGTGGGTCACCGCCAGCACATAGGCGGTCAGGGTATCGCTGCCGCGCGAGCCCGGAAAGTAGGCCGCCAGCCCGTCCTCATCGAGATAGTTGGCAATGCCATTGGCAACGCCTTGCCACAGCGCGCGATCGCGCAGACCGATCGCGCGCGAGGCCTTCTGCTCCAGGCAACTGAATGGATACGCCTCGAAATAGCGCTGCACCCCGTCCTGCGCACTGGACAAGGTCGGCTGCAAGGCCACGCGCAGCCCGCCGCGTCCGGCCAGGACGTCGGCGGGCGCTGCAACCGGCAACACAAAACTGCGATCGAGCTGCACAAGGGTCGCCTGCTGCACCGTAACGGGCACCGCCGGCACCACCTTCTGCGTAGTCTTGAGCGCGTCGCTGGCGGCTTTGCCGGACCCCTTCTCGGTGGCCTCGATGGTCCAGGTAAGGCTTGTGGCATTGGCCGGCACCACCACCGCCCAGAACACCTCCTGCGCGGCGCCCGGCGCAACATTGACCTCCTGTG
>JAYVWK010000318.1:0-9699 GCA_043786185.1 Burkholderiales bacterium | reverse complement strand
CTCGATGGCGAAATGCCGCGCCTGGCGCGAAACCCGACCGGTGCTGGGTGCCTTGAGCGGGCCGGGCGCGGACAGGGCGATGATCAGATCGCGCTCGACCAGTTCCGGGTGGCCGTGCGCGCCGGCGTAATTGCCGGCGCTGTCCAATGCCAGGAACGTGTCGAGCGCATAGCCGTTCTTCGTGGTGTGGATCTTGGCGTCGAGGATGTTCAGGCCCAGACGTTCGAAAAAGCCGCAAATGCGCGCGAAAAGATCCGGCTGGTCCTTGACATACACCATCACCTCGAGCCCTTCGCCGATGGGCGAGAAACGCGCCTTGACCACCGGCGTGGCGGCGTTGACCCGCGCCACCAGCGCGCGCGTCTGCCAGGCGATCTCCTTGGCGTCGTGGCGCAGGAAATAAGCCATGTCAAGCTGACTCCACAGCGCTTCGTGTGCGCTCGCCGAAAATCCGTAGAGCCCGAGGATGCGCAGGGCCTCGGATTGCTTCTCCTGCAGATCGGTATCGAAGCTGAAGCTTCCGCCCGACTTCTGGTTGCCCAGCAGTCGCCGCGTGGCGCGAAACAGATCTTCGAGCAACTTGCCTTTCCAGGCGTTCCACACGCGCGGGCTGGTGCCGCGAATGTCGGCGACAGTCAGCAGATACAAGGCGATCAGCTGCCGTTCATCGCCAACGGTGTCGGCGAAGCGGCGGATGGTGTCGGGATCGCTCAAGTCCCGCTTTTGCGCCACCGACGACATCGTGAGATGGTGCTCAACTAGGAAAACCACCAGTTCGGTATCTTCCCGCGCGATGCCGTGCTGCCGGCAGAAGGTGCGCGCGTCGGCGCGACCGAGCAGCGAGTGATCGCCGCCACGCCCTTTGGCGATGTCATGGAACAGTGCCGCGACATAGAGCAACCAGTGCCGCTCGAAGCTGGCGATCAGGCGCGAGCACATCGGGTATTCGTGGGCGAACTCGAGCATCGTGAAGCGCCGCATGTTGCGCACCACCGTCAGGATGTGCTGGTCCACGGTGTAGACGTGGAACAGGTCATGCTGCATCTGCCCGATGATGCGCTTGAACGGCGGCAGGTAGCGACCCAGGATGCCCCACTGGTTCATGCGGCGCAGTTCGTGCACCAGCCCGCGCGGGCTTTGCAGGATCGCCATGAACATGGCGCGATGCGCCGGGTTTTGGCGAAACGCCGCGTCCATGCGGTTGCGCGAGCGCCACAATGCGCGCAGGGTCGCCGCCGTCATGCCCTTGAGATCGACGCGTTGCTGCAGCAACTGGAAGCATTCGAGCAGGGCGCCCGGATGAGTTTCGAATACGGTCGGATCGCTGGCAGCGAGCATGTCGCGTTCGACATGAAAGCGTTCGTTGATCGGGTGTGCCTCGAAAGCCGCGCCGGGAAACAGCTGGCTGGCGATGTTCTGCAAGAGGATGGTGTTCAACTGGATGATCCAGCGGCAGTTGATGTAGTAACGCTGCATCAGTTGCTCGCTGGCGCGCTTCGATACCGTTGCGGCATGGCCGAAGGCGTTTGCCAACTGGGTCTGATGGTCGAACAACAGGCGGTCCTCGCGCCGCCCGGCGATCAGGTGCAGGCGTACCCGGATGGCCTGCAGCAGTGCTTCGCGCTTGCCCAGCATCGTAGCCTCGGTGCGCGTGATCACGCCGCGCGACGCCAGTTCGCGCCAGTTGGTGCCCAGTTCGGCGGCGCGTGCGATCCATAGAATGACCTGCAGATCGCGCAGGCCACCCGGGCTTTCCTTGCAATTCGGTTCCAGGCTGTACGGCGTGTCCTGATGCTTGGTATGGCGTTGTTCGAGTTCGAGCTTCTTGGCGGTGTAGAAGTCGCGCGCATTCATGCGCAGTCGGCTGCCGGCTTCAAGGTCGTGGAACCGGTGGTGGTCACCGGCGAGATGGCGCGCCTCCATCAGGGTGGTCTGGACGGTGATGTCGGCGGCCGCAAGGGCGAAGCATTCCTCCAGCGTGCGGATGCTGTGCCCTACTTCGATGCCGATGTCCCAGAACAGGCCAATCAGCGTTTCGAGCCGGTTCTTGGTTTCCGCCTGCGCGTCGTCCGGCACCAGCAGCAGCACATCGACGTCGGAATATGGATAGAGCTCGCCGCGCCCGTACCCGCCGACAGCCACCAGGGTGGCGCGATCATCGATGCCGACCTCACGCCAGAGTGCAACCAGCATGCGGTCGACCAGCTTGCAATGGGCGCGCAGCAACCGGCGCGCGTTACCGCCGGCGCCGAAAGCGGTGAACAAAGCCTTGCGGCCGGCCAGCAGCTCGCTTCGGTAGCCGACGGCAAGCGGGATGCGGGCGCCGGCCGGCACGCGTGCGCGCCGGCTTCAGGCGGAAATCGGCGCCGGCTGGGGTGCCAGCGCCGCGATCGCCGCAGGCATCGCCGGCATGCCTGCCGAGGCCGTCAATACTTCGAAGCCTTCATCGGTCACAAGGACTGTGTGCTCCCACTGCGCCGACAGACTGTGGTCCTTGGTGACGATGGTCCAGCCGTCGGCCAGTTCACGAATCTCGCGCCGACCCGCGTTGATCATCGGCTCGATGGTGAAAATCATGCCGGCCTTGAGCTCCGCCAAGGTGCCGGGTTTGCCATAGTGCAGCACCTGCGGTTCCTCGTGAAAGCGGGTGCCGATACCGTGGCCGCAAAATTCGCGCACCACGGAGAACCCGTGCTTTTCGGCATGGGTCTGGATGACATGGCCAATGTCGCCCAGGTATGCGCCGGGACGCACCTGCAGAATGCCGGCCCACATGCACTCGAAGGTGACTTCGCACAGACGGCGCGCGCCGATCGAAGGATCGCCTACGTAAAACATGCGGCTGGTATCGCCGTGGTAGCCGTCCTTGATAGTGGTGATGTCAAGATTGACCACGTCGCCTTTCTTGAGCGTCTTGTCGCCCGGGATGCCGTGGCACACCTGGTTGTTGACCGAGGTGCAAATCGATTTCGGATAGGGGCGATAGCCGGGCGGGCAGTAACCCAGCGGGGCGGGAATCGTGCCCTGAACGTCGATCATGTACTGGTGGCAGAGACGGTCGAGTTCACCGGTGCTGACCCCCGGCTTGACGTGCGGGCCGATGAAGTCGAGCACTTCGGCCGCCAGCCTGCCGGCGACGCGCATTTTTTCGATGTCTAGCGGTGTTTTGAGCGCAATGCTCATGTTTGCGGCGCTTCCAGGGTTGTATACCCGGCCCAGGGCGGGGGCGATCCGGGTGTTTGAAAATTGGACCTTAACCAGCTATAATATCGGGCTGCCCGGTGAATTTCAAAGACAATTTTCGCCATTTCGACTCAGGGTCCAGGTGCGAAGCAGCAATCCGCATATGGTCCGTTAGGTGGAATAGGCTGATTCTAGCCGGGCAAATTCGCACTCCTGCCAATTTTTGGGGTGGCATGGCGCAAACGGAACGACCGCGTTTGTGGCTGCTGCCGGCGGGAGGAGGCCAACCCTGAAATCGGAGTTAAAGTTCATGTCAACCACCATGCGCGAGATGCTGGAAGCCGGCGTCCATTTCGGACACCAGACGCGTTTCTGGAATCCCAAGATGGCACCGTACATTTTCGGCCATCGCAACAAGATCCACATCGTCAATCTCGAGAAAACCCTCGAGCTTTACAACGACGCGATGAAGTTTCTGCGTCAGTTGGCAGCCAACAAGGGCACCATCCTGATGGTCGGGACCAAGCGCCAGGCGCGCGAAATCGTTGCCGAAGAGGCGCAACGCGCCGGAGTCCCGTATGTCGACGCCCGCTGGCTTGGCGGCATGCTGACCAATTTCAAGACTGTCAAGGCATCGACCAAGCGCCTCAAGGAGATGGAAACGGCGCTTGAGGCCGGCGACGTCGAGAAGATGTCGAAGAAGGAAGCGCTGCTGTTTACGCGTGAAATGGACAAACTGCAAAAGGCCATTGGTGGTATCAAGAATCTAACCGGCTTGCCTGATGCGATTTTCGTCATCGATGTGGGTTACCACAAGATCGCCATCACCGAGGCCGCGAAGCTCGGCATTCCGGTGGTGGCCGTGGTCGATACCAATCACTCGCCCGATGGTCTCGCCCACGTGATTCCCGGCAACGACGATTCCTCGCGCGCGATCCGGCTTTATGCGCGCGGCGTCGCCGATGCCATCCTCGAGGGGCGGGCGCATACGATCACCGAGATCGTGGTCGCCGGCGGGGACGAGTACGTCGAAGTCGAGGCTTCCTGAGACACGCGATGCGCACGCGACTCACTCTTGAAAGGGGCTGGTTTGCCCCTTTTTTTTGATCGGGAAGCACGCCGGGTTTCGCAGATCGTTGCGTACACTGCGAGTTGCGGCGACGCGTGAAGTGTTGATGTGACCGAATAACCAGATAGTCTTTTAGATCAGATCAGGATTCAGGGAAATGGCTGCAATTACCGCAACAATGGTTGGAGAACTGCGCGCGAAAACCGACGCGCCGATGATGGAATGCAAGAAGGCGCTGACCGAGGCCGATGGCGATCTCGACAAGGCTGAAGAGATTCTGCGCATCAGGCTCGGCAACAAGGCCAGCAAGGCGTCGTCGCGTGTCGCTGCCGAAGGAATTGTGGCGGTAAATGTTTCGAGCGACGGCAAGCTTGGTGCGATCATTGAACTCAATTCGGAGACCGACTTCGTCGCCAAGAACGACGATTTCGTGGCATTTTCGCGCAATCTCGCCGCTCTGGTGGCGAGTGCCGATCCGGCCAGCGTTGCGGTACTCGCGGCGACGCCGCTTGACGGCAGTACCGTGGAGGAGGTGCGGCGCGCGCTGGTCGGAAAAATCGGCGAGAACATGTCGATTCGTCGCTTTGCCCGGTTCCAGACGGCAGGCAAGTTGACAACCTACGTGCACGGCGGTTCGAAGATCGGTGTCTTGCTCGACTTGACCGGCGGCGACGATCAACTGGCGCGCGATCTGGCGATGCATATCGCGGCATCAAAGCCGAAGTCACTCGATGCCACCGGCGTGCCGGCTGAATTGCTCGAGACCGAACGGCGCATAGCCGTCGAAAAGGCGCGCGAAGACAAAAAGCCCGAGGCGATGATCGAGAAGATCGCCGAAGGCACTGTGCAGAAGTACCTCAAGACGGTGACGCTGCTGGGCCAGGTGTTCGTCAAGGCCGACGACGGCAAGCAGACCATCGAACAGCTGCTCAAGGCGCGCGGCGCAACCGTCAACCGCTTTGCTCTTTTCATCGTGGGCGAGGGAATCGAGAAAAAGACCACGGATTTCGCCGCCGAAGTTGCCGAGCAGATGGCGCTTGCCAAGAAGTAAGCCGAATCAGCCGGCCATCAGGCCGGCTTGCAACCAGTCCACCCCTCATCGCCTCGACCATGCCCGATACACCAAAGTACAAACGATTTCTTTTGAAGCTATCAGGGGAAGCCTTGATGGGCGAGGACAGCTACGGTATCAACCGGGCAACCATCGAGCGCATCGTGGGCGAGATCGCGTCAGTGGCGCGGATGAGTGTGGAGATGAGCATCGTCATCGGCGGGGGCAATATTTTCCGCGGTGTCGCGCCGGGCGCCCAGGGCATGGATCGCGCGACGGCGGATTACATGGGCATGTTGGCCACCATCATGAACGCGCTGGCGCTGCAGGACGCCATGAAGCAGCAGGGCATAGTGGCGCGCGTGCAATCGGCGCTGTCGGTCGAGCAGGTGGTCGAGCCTTACATCCGCAACAAGGCATTGCGCTATCTCGAGGAAGGCAAGGTCGTGATTTTCGCCGCCGGCACCGGCAACCCATTCTTCACCACCGACACAGCGGCGGCATTGCGTGCCTCGGAGATGGGGGCCGAAATCGTGCTCAAGGGCACCAAGGTCGACGGCGTTTATACCGACGATCCGCACAAGAATCCGGAAGCCCGCAAGTACGACACCATCACTTTCGACGAGGCGATCATCAAGCATCTCAAGGTGATGGATGCCACCGCGTTCGCCTTGTGCCGTGATCAGAAGTTGCCGATAAACGTGTTCTCGATTTTCGCGCCGGGCGCCTTGAAGCGCATCATCATGGGCGAAAACGAAGGTACACTAGTTCACGTTTGACCCTTATTGCCTGAGGCCAGCGATGACGATTGCCGACATCCGTAAGGCGACCGAGCAGAAGATGCAAAAGTCGATCGACGCGTTCAAGAACGATCTGGCAAAGGTGCGCACCGGACGCGCGCACGCCGGTATTCTGGATCATATCCAGGTCGACTATTACGGTACGGCCATGCCGATTGGGCAGACCGCGAACATCAATTTGATCGATGCGCGCACCATCGGCGTCCAGCCCTGGGAGAAGAAAATGGTGTCGGTGGTCGAGAAGGCCATCCGTGACGCCGACCTGGGGCTCAATCCTTCCACCACCGGTGACATCATTCGCGTGCCGATGCCGGCGCTGACCGAGCAAAGGCGCAAGGAGCTGGTCAAGGTGGTCAAGGGAGAAGGTGAGGACGCCCGCATCGCGGTGCGCAATCTCAGGCGCGATGCCAACGAACAGATGAAAAAGCTGCTCAAGGACAAGGCGGTTTCGGAAGACGACGAGCGCCGCGGGCAGGACGAGGTGCAAAAGCTGACCGATCGTTCCATCAGCGAAATCGACAAGCTTCTGGTAACCAAGGAAGCGGAGATCATGGCGGTGTGACGACCGCCACGGCAATTTTCAACGACAAGCGGAGCCGTTGCCGATGAGTTCAACGCAATCCATTCCCTCGGTGTCTTCGGTTCCCCGGCACGTCGCCATCATCATGGACGGCAACGGCCGCTGGGCGACACGCCGCTTTCTGCCGCGCGTCGCCGGCCACCAGCGTGGCGTCGAGGCGGTGCGCGAGGCGGTCCGGGCGAGCGTCGAACGGGGCGTCGAATACCTGACCCTGTTTGCGTTTTCTTCCGAGAACTGGCGCCGCCCCGAAGAGGAGGTGTCCGTCCTGATGCAATTGTTTCGCCTGTTGCTGGAGCAGGAGGTCGCCAAGCTTCATGTCAGTGGCGTGCGGCTGAAGGTAGTCGGTGACTTGTCGCGTTTCGACTCGGCATTGCGTGAGTTGATCCGGCGCGCCGAAGCCAAGACCGCCGCCAATGACAAGCTCACGCTGACCATCTGCGCCAACTATGGTGGGCGCTGGGACATAATGCAGGCGATGCAAGCGCTGATTTCTGCTAGGCCTGACTTGGCGACTTGCTTCGTTGAAGCCGATCTCGAGCCCTATTTGGCAATGGCCTACGCGCCGGAACCCGATTTATTCATTCGTACCGGCGGCGAGATGCGCATCAGCAATTTCCTGGTGTGGCAACTGGCTTATTCGGAACTTTTTTTTACCGACACTTTCTGGCCGGATTTTGACGCACGTACCTTAGATGAGGCTATCGCGTCGTATCGACAGCGCGAGCGCCGTTTCGGCCAGACCAGCGAGCAGGTGCGCGAAGCCAGGCGGCGCGTCGAAGGCGAAGCGGTTTCGCTGGAGCCGCGTCCGACCCGCGTCAATGCTTAGGACGCGGGTCGTCACGGCGCTGATCCTGCTGGCCATGGTGGTACCTGCCCTGGCGTTTCTGCCGGCGCTCGGATGGGCACTCTTCGTTTTGCTGTTTGTAGCCGCCGCGGCCTGGGAATGGGGGCGTCTATGCGGTTTCGCGCATGCGCTGGCGCTCGCCTATGCCGGCGTCACCACCGCTGTGGGTGGGGTGATTCTGCTGGGCGCACCGGAACACATGCGCGCCTTGACGCTGTGGGTCTACTCGATATCGGCCGCCGCTTGGGTCGGCATCGCATGCTACTGGTTTTTCCGCGGACCGGCGGCGCCACAGGGGGCGTGGCTTGCGGCGCTGGGCTGGCTGGTGCTGATTCCGTGCTGGTGGGCGGTGGTGCAGGCACGCGCGGCCGGGGCGCTCTTCATGTTTCTCCTGATGGGTTTGATCTGGGTGGCGGATATCGCGGCTTACTTCGCGGGGCGCCGTTTCGGCCGGCACAAGCTGGCGCCGGCGGTGAGCCCCGGCAAGACTTGGGAGGGGGTGGCCGGCGCCATGCTCGGAGCGACCGTGCTGGCCCTGCTGTGCGCCGCCACCACCAGTGCCAACGGCAGCTTGCTGGATTCATGGTTTGCATGGATATTTAGCTACGCCGGCCGCCATGGTGCGATGGGCGTGTTGGCGGCGTTGCTGGTGGTTGCGGTGGTGGTGGGACTGAGCGTTCTGGGCGACCTGTTCGAATCCTTGCTCAAGCGCCGCGCGGGTGTCAAAGACAGCAGCGGACTATTGCCCGGACACGGCGGGGTGCTTGATCGCATCGACGCCCTGATCCCGACCATGCCGCTGGCGATGCTGATTTTTACGCTCGTTAGAAATGCCTGATACAGCCGGCATGCGCTATCTGACCCTGCTTGGTTCGACCGGATCGATCGGCGAGAGTACGCTTGACGTGGTGGCACGCCATCCCGCGCGGTTTAGCGTATTTGCACTGGTCGCACGCAGCAGTATCGATCGCGTCCTGGAGCAGTGCATTGCGCATAGGCCGCGCTATGCGGTGCTGACCGACAGTGCCGCAGCGTCGCGCCTGCGCGAACGACTGCGCGCGGCCGGCAGCCGCACCGAAGTACTGGCGGGCGATGCCGCTGCCGTCGAGGTTGCCGAGGCTTACGAAGCCGACACGGTGGTGGCGGCGATCGTGGGCGCCGCTGGCCTGCCCGCGGTGCTGGGTGCGGCGCGCGCCGGCAAGCGCATTCTGCTGGCCAACAAGGAGGCCCTGGTGATGGCCGGGCCGGTGTTTCTCGACGCTGTCAGTGGTGGCGGCGCCACCATCCTGCCGGTCGACAGTGAGCACAACGCGATCTTCCAGTCACTGCCCGCCGGCTTCGCGCGCGGCCTTACGGATCATGGAGTGAGGCGCATTTTGCTGACCGCCTCAGGCGGCCCGTTCCGCACCACCGCGCTCGAACTTCTCGCAGACGTCACGCCGGATCAGGCGTGTGCGCACCCCAACTGGGTCATGGGGCGCAAGATATCGGTCGACTCCGCAACCATGATGAACAAGGGTCTTGAAGTGATCGAGGCGCACTGGTTGTTCGGCGCTTCCGGTGCGCAAATCGAGGTGGTCATCCACCCGCAGAGCGTGATCCATTCCATGGTCGAATATGCGGATGGTTCGGTTTTGGCGCAGCTTGGAAATCCCGACATGCGCACACCGATCGCGCAGACCCTGGCCTATCCGGAACGGATCGACGCCGGTGTGGCCAAGTTCGACATTTTCAAGCTTGCACAATTCACTTTCGAGAAGCCTGATCTTGCACGCTTTCCGTGCCTGACCCTCGCCTACGATGCCCTGGCTGCGGGCGGCACCATGCCGGCCACGCTCAATGCAGCCAACGAAATCGCGGTAGCCGCATTTCTGGCCGGGCGACTGCGCTTCACGCGCATCGCCGCCCTGGTGGCTGCGGTGATGGAAGCCTTGCCGGCGCGCCCGCTGGGTGATATTGACGACGTGCTGGCCGCCGATGGCGAGGCGCGGGCGCTTGCCACGGAAAGGCTTGACGCATGACGTTTCTCTCCACGCTGGTCGCATTCCTGATCGCACTTGGCATATTGATCGCGTTTCATGAGTATGGTCACTACCTCGCGGCAAGACTGTGCGGGGTCAAGGTGCTGCGCTTTTGCCTGGGCTTTGGCCGCCCGATACTCATGCGCCGCTT
>JAYVWK010000317.1:0-6171 GCA_043786185.1 Burkholderiales bacterium | reverse complement strand
CAGGCCGCCGCCGGCGCTGCGTTAGAGGTCCCGCAGATCGAGATGACCTCGTCCGCGCAGCTGGATATCGAGACCAGCATTCCCGGCGTGGTCGACGCGCCAACTTAAAGGAGTGGTGCGGGTGGCGTGACCTATGTCAACTACCAGAGCCAGATTCTGCCCTGGTAATTTGCGCGCTCGTCGCGCCAATGCGCGGCTTCAAGCAGCGCAGGTGCTGGCTGCGGCATTTGGATTTAAGGCCAACACGGAATTGTCAGCGCACGGGCGAGCCGTGCACTGACAAACGCCGTGGTTTGTTGCTCATCGTGACTGGAGAGCGGGGAGCGTCTATTTGTCCCACCAGTGCATCGAGTCCTGGCCTTCGCCCTGCTTGCCGTTCGGCCCGCCGCCGCCTGAACGCACATACACCTTGCGCGCGTAGCCGGGCTTGAACTTGCCGTCGAGCGCATCGCGCAGCCAGTCCATGCCCATCATATGGATGTCGGCGCGATTCGAGTCGCCATCGAACAGACGGGTCTGGTGGTAGCTGTCTTCATAGACCCACAGTTCTTTGGGTGCGCTGATCTTGTCGTAGAACTCGTAGATCATCTCGGTCGGACTGCGCGCATCATATTCGCCCACGGTCAGCATCACCGGGCATTTGATGCCGCTCTCGCGGCCGGCGACGGTCATTTTGCTGACGATCGCGTCGAGCGCGGCTTCCGACTTGGCGCCGGTGAGATAGCCGAACAACTGCTTGTAGCGCGGCGAGAAGGTGTCGAGGATGTAGTACTTGTCGAGGTACGAGGCCCACGGCCCGGCCACCGCCTTGACGCGCGGGTCGCCGGAGGCGGCGACCTGGAAGCCCCAGTAGGAGCCCATGCTGAGCGAATAGATCGTGATGCCTTCGGCATCGATCTCGGGCCGGCTCTGCAGGTAGCTGACCACCGCCAGCACCCCGCGCTCGTAGTTGTCATGGGTGAGCTTGATGTTGCGCAGGTTGCCGGTGCCCTGGCCGGGACCATCCATCACCATCAGGTGCATGCCGCGATGATGGGCATGGACAACGCGCGGATCGGGATACATTTCCTTGGTCATGTCGCAACCGGGAATGAAGATCACCACCGGCGCCTTCGGTTTGCCCGGCAGCAGGTGCAGGTTGCACTGCAGCTCGACACCTTCGAACGGCACTTCGACGCGCTCGATCGGGTGCGGCGCATGCTCGATCACCTTCGCGTAGTTGGCCAGGCAACGGCCGTGCAGGTAGCGCTTCTCGTCGTTGGTCTCGAGCACCGGGTGCTGCGCGGCGGCGAAGGTGGCAGACGCGCGGTAATAAAGCTCGAACGCGGTGGCGCGATGGCCGGCGGCCTCTTCTTCGGCGGCGACACGCTCCATGCGCTGGCCGATGCGCCCGAGGTGCTTGGAAATCTGCGCGTGGCTCTTGACGCTGGCCGGCAATTCGCGGCCGGCCTCGTCCCAGTGGAACACGCGGCCGGATTCCTTCACTACATAGTCATAGATCCACTGCTGACGATCACGTTCCAGGCGTGGCGTACGCATGAACTTGTCTCCTTTTCGTTGGTGGTTGGGCGCTGCAGCGAAGCAGTTTAACGCGACGCCCTGGCGCCAAGGGCGCCTGGCCGGGCGGCACATAAGCCTTGCGGGGCGCACCGCCACGAGCGCAGCGTGACGGCAAGCATCGCTTCGACCGGCCCGGCTGCGGCGATGCCGGATCGCGCTGACCAAGGCAATGAGGCGCGGCTACACCCAGATCTGCAGCACGTAGTCGAACGGCGCCTGGCCGTTGAACAAGTCGACCCTTTGCAACTTGATGCGCAGCTCACGCCCCGCCTTCACCAGCGTATGCCGGTAGGTGCCGCCAAAATGGCGCACGCTGTCGCGCCGCAGCTCCATCATGTGAAAGCGCGAACGCACCACCACTTCCTTCGCGCTCTCGCTCTCGATGACCACGTTGCCGATCACATGGTTGGTGGCCCACATCGGCGCCTGCGACCATGCATTGGGGTGGGTCACGCGGCCCATGCGCACGGCCATCAGCATCTTGTCTTCGGCGAAAATCGAGGCTGAACCTTCCCATTCGGTCTGCTCCGGCAGTGCCGGCATCCAGTACACACCATCTTCGGCGAACAGGTCGATGTAGTCTTGCCACAGCTTGTTGTCGAGCATCTCCGATTGGCGGTAGAGGAATTGCTCGACGCGTTCCTTGAGATCACCGCGCACGGCAACCGCCTTGAGGGCGCGCGGCGCGCTCACCGCACCAGGTGCGGCGCGCGGCGAATGGTCCGGGGCGATCGACTGGGCGCCGGTTTTCTTGGTGGCGGCGCCGGCGCGAATCACGACGTCCCCGGTGAGCGCCTTCTTGAGAGCGGGCCGGGCTGCGGCTGGTTTGGCTGCAACCACCGCCTTGACACTCGCCTTGCGCACGCTCTTGCTCGCGGCTTTTTCTGCAGCCGATTTTTTGCTGGCCATTATTTCGCCTCCGCCAGATACTCGACCCAGGCCTTGAACTGGCTGCGCATCACGCCTTCGGACGTGCCTTTGTTGGAATAAGTCACACCCTTTTCGATGGTGTCGCGCCCGAATTCGCGATGAAAGCTGACCCAGTCGCTGCCGGTCGATTCCAAGCCCCATTGGCCCTTGGTCCAGTTTTCCAGATCGTCGGCGTTGATCATGGTGGCCGGCGAATTGACCAGGTTGTAGTACCAGAGCGAGCGCCGGTAGATCGCCTCGGGCGCGCCTTTCAGGCGGAAATGCCAGATCTCCGACAGCGTCTTGTTGGGTGCCAGCGGGCGCAGCACGCGCAACTGCTGCAGCGGTGACTGCACCGACAGGTAGGGGTACACCAGCACATGATGGATCGAGCGCGACAGGAACTCTTCAGATTTTTCGGGGCCGTATGCCGCAACCATCAGCTTTTCATAGGCCTTGGTATCCGGGTCCTGCGGGCGTAGGCCCATGTAGGCCTTGAGCACGCCGTGGCCGCGCGGGAAGTTGATGGTCTGCACGCTGTCCCATTGCTCGAACGAGGAGGCGAAGGTCGAGAGGTAGTGGTAATACAGCGGCGCCTTGCCGCCTTTGGCTACGAACTGCTTTTCGATGCGCCCGGCGGCCACGCCGGTGGATTGGTGGGTCACTGAAGGGTGCAGGGAATCCAGCTGGTTTTCCATGAAGAATTTCCAGTTCGAGTGCTGCACCACGCGATGGCACACCGGCACCACTTCAACCTCGCCTTCGGGCGAGCGGTCGCACATGTCGTCGAAGGCGACCTTCGCCTCGCCCAGGAATTCGAGCAGCGAGGGGCCGTCGACGCCTAAGCTGGCAAACACGAAGCCGCGGTATGAGGCTACCCGCGGCGCCGACTTCATGTGGATATCCGGGTTGTCGCGCGTCAGGCGCGTGCCGTCATAGCCTTTTTGCAGTGGCATGCTTTCGAGCTTGCCGTCCAGATGAAAGCTCCAGGCGTGATACGAGCAGACAAAGTTGTTGCCGGTGTTGCCTTTCAGGCCGCCGCATAGTTGCACGCCGCGGTGCGGGCAGCGGTTGTAGAGCACGCGCACCTGCCCGTCGCGGCCACGCACCATGACCATCGGCTGGCGGCCGATCTGCAGGGTGGCGTAGTCGCCGACGTTCTTCACCTGCGACTCGTGGCCGCAATAGACCCAGACCTTCTCGAAGATGTTGCTGATCTCCAGGTTAAAAACCTCCAAGCTGGTGTAGGCCAGGCGATGGACGCGGTCTGGTTCGACCATTTTTTCCGGGGTGATGTGCATCCGTTCTCCTTGCAATAACCATGACTGTGCGGGCATGCCGCAGCGCAGCCACACACCATAGCAATCCCGGCGCAGGCTGACAACAACATGGCATGCCATTTCCATTACCATTGGTTATGGATTACCGACGGATTCAGCTTTTTTTGGCGGCAGTGCGCCACGGCAACATGACCGAGGCCGCGGCCGAACTGGAAATCTCGCAGCCGGCGCTCTCGAAGAGCGTCAAGGCGCTGGAGAAATCGCTGGGCGTGCGGCTGCTGGAGCGCGGCCGCTTTGGCGTCACGCCCACACCTTACGGCGAAGCGCTGGTGGCGCATGGCAGTGTGATCGAGGCCGAGTTGCGCAATGCGGTGGGCGAAATTGATGCTCTGAAAGGTGCTACCCGCGGCCACGTGCTGGTAGGCTGCGGCCCGACCGAGGCGACGCGCTTGCTGCCGCAGGCGCTGCTCGCGATGCTGGGCACCCACCCGGAGCTGAAGGTGAGCGTGCTGTACGGCCTCAACGAGTCGTTGATGCCATTGGTCAAGAATGGCGAAGTCGATTTCGCGCTGTCGTCGGTGCCGGCGCGTGCCACCGACCCGGAACTGGTGCATGACCTGTTGTTCAACGAGGCCGGCGCCGTGGTGGCGCGCAGCGGCCACCCGCTGGCAAGCCGGCGCAGTATCGCACCGGCGGATTTGCTCACCCAAAGCTGGATCCTGGCGCGCCGGCGCGAGCTGGAGCGGGCGGCTTTCGATGACCTGTTTCGCGCGCAAGAAATCGAGCCCCCCGAGCCGGTGATCGAAAGTACCTCGACGGTGCTGATGAAGGCGGTGGTGATGCAAAGCGACATGCTCACTTTCATTCCGCGCGAACTGATCTGGTGGGAGGAGAAGGCCGGGCAGCTGGTGGCGCTCAATGTCAGCGGCAGCCAGTGGGTACGCCGGGTCGGCATCACGCGGCGCCGGCGCGGGTCATTGAGCCCGGCGGCGCGCCGGTTGATCGAGGCGCTCAAACGGGCCGCGCAGAATCTTGCACCGGCAGGCCCGTGAGCGGCTCTGGCGCAAGCAAGCAGCCGGCTTGCGGCTCTACAACTCGAACCCCGATCGACGGGCCTTTTCGACCCTGGCTCGCTGTACGGTCCGGGCGGAACCTGACAGGCAGGACGTCCCAGCGGTCTATTGAAACGCCTGAATCCCGGTCATCGCACGCCCGAGGATCAGCGCATGAATGTCATGCGTGCCCTCATAGGTGTTGACCACTTCCAGGTTCACCATGTGGCGGATGATGCCGTATTCGTCGGAAATGCCGTTGCCACCCAGCATGTCACGCGCAACGCGCGCGATGTCGAGCGACTTGCCGCAGGAGTTGCGCTTCATGATCGAGGTGATCTCGGGCGCAGCGCTGCCTTCATCCTTCATGCGACCCAGGCGCATGCAGCCCTGTAGCCCCAAGGTGATCTCGGTCTGCATGTCGGCCAGCTTTTTCTGGATCAGCTGGTTGGCCGCCAGCGGCCGGCCGAATTGCTTGCGGTCGAGCACATACTGGCGTGCGCGGTGCCAGCAGTCTTCAGCCGCACCCAGGGCGCCCCAGGCGATGCCGTAACGCGCCGAATTGAGGCAGGTGAACGGGCCTTTCAAGCCTTCGACATCGGGCAATTCGTTTTCCGCCGGCACAAACACTTCGTCCATCACGATTTCGCCGGTGAGCGATGCGCGCAGGCCGAACTTGCCGTGGATCGCCGGCGCCGAGAGGCCCTTCATGCCTTTTTCCAGGATGAAGCCACGGATGCGGCCTTCATCGTTCTTGGCCCACACCACGAACACATCGGCGAACGGTGAATTGGAGATCCACATCTTGGCGCCGGTGACCGAAAAGCCGCCCGGCACGCTCTTGGCGCGGGTGATCATCGAGCCCGGGTCGGAGCCGTGGTTCGGTTCGGTCAGGCCGAAGCAGCCGATCCACTCGCCGCTGGCAAGCTTGGGCAGGTATTTCTGCCGTTGTGCCTCGGAGCCGAATTCGAAAATCGGCAGCATCACCAGCGAAGACTGCACGCTCATCATCGAGCGGTAACCGGAATCGACACGCTCGACTTCGCGCGCGATCAGGCCGTAGGCCACATAGTTCAGGCCCGGGCCGCCGTATTCGGTCGGAATCGTCGGCCCCAGCAGACCGATCGCGCCCATTTCTCGAAAAATCGCCGGATCGGTCTTTTCATGGCGAAAAGCTTCGAGAATGCGCGGCGCGAGTTTCGCCTGGCAGTAGTCGTTGGCGGCGTCGCGCACCATGCGCTCGTCTTCGCTCAACTGGTCGTTGAGCAGCAGCGGGTCGTCCCACTGGAATTGGGCTTTGACTTTTTGCGGTGAAAGCATGTGTTGCCTCTGTAGAAACGGGTCTCGCGGGAGCCGAGATTATAGATCGC
>JAYVWK010000316.1:0-2966 GCA_043786185.1 Burkholderiales bacterium | reverse complement strand
CGAACTGGGTTACGTCGAAGGCAAGAACGTGCAGTACGTGGTTCGTGCGCCGGAGAAGGAAGGCGCACCCTACGACGCCCTCGCCGCCGATCTGGTGCGCCTCAATGTGGACGTGATCGTCGCCACCGCAGCAGTCGCGATTGCCGCCGCCAAAAAGGCGACGCGCGACATCCCGATCGTGATGTGTCCCGGCAGCGACCCAGTGGCCCTGGGGTTCATCACCAGCCTGCGCCAGCCCGGCGGCAATATCACCGGCGTCAACCTCCAGTTCGAGGAGTCCATGGGCAAGCGCATGCAACTGCTGCACGAGATGGCGCCCAAGGCCGCGCGCATCGCCTTTATCTCCTCGCCCGGCAGCAAGCTGCAGCTCGACGCAGCGGTGATCGCGGCGCGCCAGTTGGGCGTGCAGTTGCTTGATTTCGACGCGGGCACGGCCGAGGCACTGCCAGCGGTGTTCGTGGCTGCCGTCAAGGCGCGCGCGGGCGCCGTGCTGGTGAACCAGTCCGGCTTGACGTTTGGCCTGCGTGCGCAGATCGCCGCGCTGGCATTGCAGCACCGCCTGCCGTCGATGTATGCGCTGGCGGCAAATTCTGATGCAGGCGGCCTGATGAGCTACGGCCCGAACGACCGCGAGTATTACCGCCAGGCCGCGGTATTGGTCGACAAGATATTCAAGGGCGCCAGGCCGGCCGACCTGCCGGTCGAGCAGCCGCTCAAGTGGGAATTGGTGGTCAACATGAAGACGGCGCATGCCTTGGGGATCAAGGTGCCGCAGGTGTTGCTGTTGCAGGCGGAGCGGGTGATCGAATGAACCGCCACAATCACACTTCAGGCGGCCGCGGCCCAGGGATTGAGCAGCGGCACTCGCGCCTTGAGGTAGTCGGCGGTGTCGCGCGACACCACGGTGAGGCCGTGCTGCAAGGCGGTGGCGGCGATGATCAGATCGGGTTGCGAAAACGTGTGCCCGGTCTTGCGCCCCTCCTCGACCAGCAGGCGCCACTTGAACATCACGTCCTCAGACACTGGCAGCACGCGCCCGGCGAACATCGGCCGCAGATGGTGGGTGAGCCAGTCGTGCAGTTGGGCGCGGCGCTGCGCATCGGCGGCGCGCTCGATGCCGAAGCGGATCTCGGCCAGCGTCACGGCGCTGACGTAAAGTTGCTCAAGCGCTTGGGCTGCGACGAAGGCGACCACGCGCCGGCTCGGCTTGGGGCGCCGCAGTTCGGACAGGACGTTGGTGTCGAGGAGCCAGCCGGTCACCTGCAAGGTCATAGTTTGAACGCGCGCACCGGCATCGGCGCACGGGCCGGCGCAAGTTCGACCTTGCCGCGCGGCGCGGCCTGCAACGCATCGATCAGCGCCTGGCCGGAGCGGCTGCCTTCGAGACGGCGAAACTCTTCCGCCGTGACGACCACGACTTCGTCACGCCCGTGCACGGTGACATGCTGCGGGCCGTCGCTGCGGACGCGCCGCACCAGTTCGCTGAAGCGCGCCTTCGCATCTTGCAGGGGCCAGCGGCGCTGGCCCGGCCTGGCTGCGCGGCGCGCCGAGGGTGGCGCAGGAGAATTGTGGGTTTTTCTAGTCATACTGACCAGATTATTACATTTGTGGCTTGCGCCTTGTCCCGCAATGTCACACCGCCCGAAAAACGCAAACATCCATCACCTGAAGAACGCTGGCGCAAGCCATTCTTCGAAACATTTCAGAAAAGGCCGCAGATGAACCAGCGCCGCACCCTGCTGCAGAGCGCAGCCGCAACAGCACTCCTCGCCGCATCACCGCTGCGTGCGCAGCAGCCGGGCCGCAGCTGGCGCATCGGCAGCGTCTATGTCGCCACTTCCGCAACCACCAAACCGTTCGAGGAATCGTTTCTCGCCGGGCTGGCAGATTTGGGGTTTGTGGCGGGCCGCAATCTTGTCTACGACGTGCGCAATTGCGATGGCGACGCGGCGCGCCTGCCGGCGGCGATTGACGAACTGCTGGCGCTCAAACCCGACCTGCTGGTGGGCATCGAGCAGGTGGCGCGCGTCATGAAAAGCAAGACCACGGCCATCCCGATCGTGCTCACGGTGTCGTCCGACCCGGTCGCGGCAGGGCTGGTCAAGAGTTTGCGGCAGCCGGGCGGCAACGTCACCGGCAACGCCAGCCTCGATGGCCCGATGCTGGTCAAGCAAGTGGAACTGTTCGCCGAGTTGCTGCCGCGCATGACCAAGATGGCGATGCTGACCGACCCCGGCGTTCCCGCGGCCGACAGCGTCGATGCCGAGGTGCGGGCGGCGGCGAAGACCAAGCACATCTCACTGCTCACCTACCGCGTGCCCGACCGCGCGGCGCTGGACCGCGCCTTTGCCGAGATGGAACGCCAGCGCCCGGATGCGCTGCTGGGAGGCATGCAGTCGGGGCTGATCTTCTCCAACCTGCCCCATATCTTTGCCGAAGCTGCCCGGTTGCGCATTCCGGTGTCGGCGTCGGCGGCGGCCGCCAATACCGCACCGGCGCTGTTCAGCTATGGCGTCAACCTGCTGCACGAATTCCGGCGCGCCGCCGGCGCGGCCGCGCGGATTCTCAAAGGGGCCAATCCCGGCGACCTGCCGATCGAGCAGCCGACCAGGTTTGAACTGGTACTCAACCTGAAAACCGCCAAGGCGCTCGGCATCAAAATTCCGCAATCGGCATTGATTCGTGCTGAGCGGGTGATCGAATGACAACAGGAAATGAAAAACGTGATGACACTACGCCGCGCTCTTCGTGGACCGCATCCTCAAAGGCAAGAAGGCTGCCGACTTGCCGTTCGAGCAGCCAACGCAGTTCGAAATGATCGTCAACCTCAAGACCGCGAAGTCGCTCGGCCTGACGGTGCCGCAATCGCTCCTGATCAGTGCGGGCAAGGTGATTGAATGAATGATCGATCAGGAGGCAGCAGATGAACCAGCGCCGCACACTCCTCACCGCTCTCGGCGCCGGCG
>JAYVWK010000315.1:0-21362 GCA_043786185.1 Burkholderiales bacterium | reverse complement strand
TCGACCAGAAACGAACGCAGTGCGAAAACCACCGCGATCACCGGAAAAAAGCTGGCGGGAAACTCTAGCCAGGCTGGTGCAGTGCGGATTTCGGTTGATAGGCGCTCAAGTTCAGTCGCGCGGTAGTCCTTCGCGTACGCCGCAGGGCTGCCGGCCATGCGTTGGTCCAGTGCGTGCACTTCCGTCTCGAACGCGCTTTGCCGACGTTTCTTGAAATAGAACATGTCGGCACACCAAAAAATCCCGGTGCCAACAGTAAGGCAGAGCAAGATCAGGGCAAAATTCATCAGCCGTCCACCTGCAGGATTGCCAGAAACGCCTCCTGTGGAATCTCCACGCTGCCAACCTGCTTCATGCGTTTCTTGCCTGCTTTCTGTTTTTCCAGCAACTTGCGTTTGCGCGAAATATCGCCGCCATAGCACTTCGCCAGCACGTTCTTGCGCAAAGCCTTGACGTTTTCGCGCGCGATGATATGTGCTCCGATGGCCGCCTGAATGGCGACATCGAACATCTGGCGCGGAATCAGTTCGCGCATCTTGGAAACCAGTTCGCGACCACGATACTGGCTGTTGGCGCGGTGCACTATGATGGACAGCGCATCGACTTTCTCGGTATTGATCAGCACATCGACCTTCACCACGTCGGCGGCGCGATACTCCTTGAATTCGTAGTCCATCGACGCGTAGCCGCGCGACGCCGACTTGAGCTTGTCGAAAAAGTCCAGCACGATCTCGTTGAGTGGCATCTCATAAGTCAGATGCACCTGGCGCCCGTGATAGGCCATGTTCAGCTGATTGCCGCGCTTGACGTTGCACAAGGTCATGATCGCACCCACATACTCCTGCGGCATGAACAACTGCACCGTCATGATCGGCTCCCGAATGGTCTCGACCCGGCCTGGATCAGGCAATTTGTCCGGGTTGTCGATGACGATCGTTTCACCGCTGCGCAGAACCACTTCATAGACCACTGACGGCGCGGTGGTGATGAGATCCATGTCGAATTCGCGTTCCAGGCGTTCCTGCACAATATCCATGTGCAGGAGTCCGAGAAAACCGCAGCGGAATCCGAAACCAAGGGCCTGGGATACCTCGGGTTGGTACTGCAGCGACGCATCGTTGAGTTGCAACTTCTCGAGCGAATCGCGTAAAGCCTCGTACTGGTTGGCCTCGATCGGAAACAAGCCGGCAAATACCTGTGGCTGGATTTCCTTGAAACCGGGCAACGCGCGCGCCGCCGGCCTGTCTGCCAAGGTCACGGTATCACCGACCTTGGCAGCCTTGAGTTCTTTGATGCCCGAAATGATGAAACCGACCTCGCCTGCAGACAAGCTTGGCCGAGGCAGCGACTTCGGTGTGAAAACTCCCACCTGCTCGCAAAGAAAGGTACCACCGGCGGCCATCAGGCGGATGCGGTCCTTGGGTTTGAGCACACCTTCCATCACCCGCACCAGCATGACCACGCCGACATAGTTGTCGAACCAGGAATCGATGATCAGGGCCTGCAGTGGATTGGCACGGTCGCCTTTGGGCGGCGGAACGCGCGCGATCATGGATTCGATAATGTCCTGCACACCCTCACCGGTCTTGGCGCTGGCGCGCACGGCGTCATGTGCGTCGATGCCGATCACATCCTCAATCTCGGCAATCGCGTTTTCCGGGTCAGCCGATGGCAGGTCGATCTTGTTCAAAACCGGCACCACTTCGACACCCAAGTCGAGCGCGGTATAGCAATTGGCGACAGTCTGTGCCTCCACCCCCTGCGACGCATCGACCACTAGGAGCGCGCCTTCACAGGCCGAGAGGGAGCGACTGACCTCGTACGAAAAATCGACGTGCCCGGGCGTGTCAATCAGATTGAGCTGGTATTTCTGGCCGTCGCGGGCGGTATATTCCAGGGCTGCGGTCTGCGCCTTGATGGTGATGCCGCGCTCGCGTTCCAGATCCATCGAGTCGAGAACCTGGGCTTCCATTTCCCTATCTGACAGGCCTCCACACAGCTGGATGATGCGGTCGGCCAGAGTTGATTTGCCATGATCGATGTGGGCGATGATCGAAAAATTGCGGATGTGCTGCATGCGCTCGCGGCCGGAACGGCCCGTCGGGTAACACTAAAAAAGACAAGGGCGCGACATCAATCGCGCCCTCAAGATTAATCGCTAAGTCCTTATTTTAGCGGATTTTTGCTATTTGCGGTCAGGGCGAATGGTGACGTACTGCGAGGTTTCGCCGCGTTTGACCAAAACGGCGATGACGCGCTTTAGATCGAGCTTGGTGACCATATCGTTGAATTGGCGTGCCGAGGTCACGTCGGTGTTCTGCATCTTCAAAATCACGTCACCGGCGCGCAATCCAGCCCGCGCTGCCGCGCCGTCAACTGCATCGACTATGACACCGCCTTCGACCTTGAGCTCACGTTTCTTGGCATCGGCAAGATCGGAGACCACCAGCCCGATGGCATTGGGTGGCACCTCTTTATCCTTGCCGGGCGCTGGTACCGGCCGTCCGGGTCGCGGCGCCACGCGATCCGGTTCCATTTCGCCCAAGGTCAGCGAAAGCTCCCTTGCAGCCCCGTTGCGCCAGACTTGCACCACCACTTTCTGGCCGGGTTTGGTGTTGCCGACAATGCGCGGCAGGTCAGTGTGCTTTTCCACGGGTTTGCCGTCAAAGCGCAGAATCACGTCGCCCTCCTTGAGTCCGGCTTTCTCGGCTGCGGTATTGGGCAGCACTTTCTCGACCACGGCGCCGGCCGCTGCTTTCAGGCCCAGTGATTCGGCCACGTCCTTGTTGACGGCGCCTGGCTGCACGCCAAGGAAACCGCGCGTCACGCGGCCATTGACGGCTAATTGGTCACCGACCCGCATCGCTTCGTCGATCGGAATGGCAAACGAAATGCCCTGGTATCCGCCAGAGCGGCTGTAAATCATCGAATTGATGCCGACGACTTCGCCACGCATGTTGATCAATGGGCCGCCAGAATTGCCGGGATTGATCGCAACGTCGGTCTGGATAAATGGCACGTATTCGCCGGTATCGCGTCCCTTGGCACTGACGATGCCAGCGGTGACCGTGTTATCCAGGTCAAACGGAGAGCCGATGGCCATCACCCACTCACCTACGCGTAAACGGCCGGAATCGCCAATGGTCACGAACGGCAGACCGGTCGCCTCTACCTTGACAATGGCGACGTCTGTGCGTTGATCCACGCCAAGCACTTTGGCCTTGAATTCACGTTTGTCGGGCAGCCTGACATATATTTCGTCCGCGCCGCGCACCACGTGCGCGTTGGTCATGATGCGCCCGTCGGCGGAAAGAATGAATCCCGAACCGACGCCGGATGGCGTTTCGTCGCCGCGCTGCTCCGGCGCCGGCCGCTCCCGTCGCGGACTGCGCTCGCCGCGGGGCGGGCACATCCAGGGAAACAATTCGCAAAACGGGTTGTCCTCGTCAGTTCCAGGAGCGCCACGCGGGCCGGCCCGCCCGCCTGCACCAGCGCCGGTTTGAGCGGTTCGAATATTTACCACCGCAGGCCCGACCTTGTCCACTAAGTCGGTGAAATCCGGCAGCATGCGCGCCTGCGCGTGCGCGTTGGAAACAAGCGGGACAGGCGTGAACAGACAAGTCGCGAGAAACAGGGCTCGCAGGGGGCGTGACATGACTACCTCGGGTTCTGATTTTAGGAATGAAAGAAAAGCGGGATTTACCGGGACACCGGCTTGAATTCTATCGCTTGGGCGATGCGGGCTACGCAAGCCGGCGGGACTTCACCAAGAACGGTGACGAGTTGATCGCCGATACGGCGCCGATACACGTTGACAGCGCCCTGATTGGTGGAACCTTCATGCGCCCGCGCGCCATCGCGCAATGGTTCGAGGAAGACTGAAACGGAGGCCAATCCGTCAGAAAAAACCACCTGCCCAACCTCCGCCTGACCTATGCCGCGACGCACTTCCAGCACCTTGCGAAACCCCGGCAATGGATTTTCGATATGCCAGCCGGCATCAACCCCGCGCCAGATCGTGACCACGGGCGTAGATGTGCGCCAATCGCGCCCCCCTAACGGCTTTCCCAGTCGCCCCTGGAAACGTTCGGCGCTACCGCCGATCTCGACCTGCGAGAAAGCGATTTGCTCGACCACCTCGCCTTTTTCGTTAATCATCTGCGCCTTGAGCAAAAGCGCGCTGCTCAGGTCGGCCCACAATTTGTGGCTGTAACGCATCTTGTCCCTGGACTCAAGGATCAACGTCTGACATTCGATACCTGCCACCCTGTCGGGTTCGCCTTTTCGAACCTCGTACTGTTCGCCAATATGGGACACTCGATCGGTGAGGAGCGCAGGAAAGCTGCCTTTGAAAGTACGCTTTTCGACCAACACGGTCTTGGTCCCGGGAAAATAGGATTTGACCTGATCGTTCGTACGCATCAGCACCAACGCTGCCCCGTCCAGCATTTCAATGCGTTCGCGGTGGTTGCTGCCGTCAAAAATGTGCGTGGTGCGCGAGGTCTGCGGCTGCCCTCCATGCTGGACGTAAACAAATGTGCCGGAATAGTTCAGACGCTGCGTAGCCTGCTGGATGCGTTGCAACCATTGCATGGCGTCCGCAGCTGGCTGCTGTGCGAGCACGCTCGCCGACCATGCAGTCAGCCACAGCAGCCATCCGCACCACGCCAGCGGGTATTTCATATGACCTAGCGACCGCTGTCGAATGTGACGTTTTGGACCAAGCCGCCGCCGCGATACGCCGCAACACTGCTCGAATACTGACGGTGCGCCTCGACGTAGCCGTTCGCCACTCGCGGCGCCGGTTGCGGCAGCGGCGCTGCCAGCACCGCCGCTGGAATACCTGCGGGCACGGCCGCGATCTGCTCCTGTGCCGGGCGCAATTGCGGCAGCGCCAGCCATGCCACGGCAGCAACCGCCGCAGCCGCCGCAGCCAGCGAGGCCGGTCGACGCCAGCGCACGGAATCAGCGTCCGCAGCCGGCGGCGATGCGCCGAGAAGGTGCGGCTCAAGCGCCAGCCGCGCCGCAAGCTTGTTTGCCAAAGCAGCGGAATGACAGCCCATGTCGTCGCTGCGCAGAACGTCGCCTATGCAATGGTAGACAGTCCAGTCGTCGGACAGCCAAGGATGCGCCTGGCAAGCCGCCAGCATTTTGCCGGTCTCGGGGGCGGTGAGCTCGCCGTCGATCAAGGCCGACAAACGTTCACCCTCTGCAGCCAAATGCTGTGTCATTGCAGTCTCCATCGACTTCGCGCTTACCAGCGCTGGTTCTTGGTGGTCCCCAAAAGGGGCCGTAAATCGGTAGCGATCGCCTCGCGTGCCCTGAATATCCGCGACCTCACGGTGCCGATCGGGCAATTCATCAATTCGGCGATCTCGTCATAACTCATGCCTTCGACTTCCCGCAAGGTGATCGCGGTGCGCAGTTCTTCCGGCAACTTGTCCATTGCGGCGTTAACGGTCACGGCAATCTGCCGCGACATCAAAATCGATTCGGGAGTGTTTATATCCCTTAGTTGGCCCGCGTCCTCAAAAGTTTCCGCTTCTTCCGCGTCTTTTTCTGTACTGGTGGGCGCACGCCGCCCTTGCGCCACCAAAAAATTCTTTGCCGTATTCACGCCGATGCGGTACAGCCAGGTGTAGAACGCCGATTCGCCGCGAAACTGCGGCAGGGCACGGTAAGCCTTGATAAACGCCTCCTGCGCGACATCTTCAACTTCGGCTGAGTCGCGCACAATGCGGGATATCAGTCGCACCAACTTGCGCTGGTACTTTGCAACCAGAAGTTCGAACGCATGCTTGTCACCGCGTTGCGCTCTTTCAACCAGAAGCTGATCGACATCACGTTCGGACAACCGCCCACCTTGTTCAAATTGGATTGCGGCAAGGCCGACGGCCTTGTCGCTTGACCTCAAGCGCCGTGGTCAGATCCGTGCCCAGCATCGGGGATGCAGTGCCGCAAACGCACGCGCAAGCGCCTGAAAGAGTCCGATCCGGCCCCGGCCTGCGTAACCGCCAGCCCCAATTCAGATGCTGCGTCGCAGCGAAAGTTTACAAAAACCGCCTGTGGCAGGACTACTGTCTTGTAGGCATACAGATCGGCACGCGTACCCTCGGCACTTGTCTGGTACCAATTACCTCCTGACGAATGGCCAAGCCCGCGAATGCGCGCGGCGCGAGCCTCGGCGCGGCCCCGCATCGCCAGTGCAAACCCGATAAAAAAAACACCGATAGCGGCGAATCCGGGAGAGACCAGTACAAGCCACACTTCAACGCCGCTGGCCAAGCATGCGGCGCCGCACCACAAATATTGCAGCTTGGCTGGCGGACCCAGCACCAAGTCGGGTGCAAACCCGCCATCGGGCATGGTCGCTCAGACTCGCGTAAAGACCAGGGTGCTGTTGGTGCCACCGAAACCGAACGAATTCGACACCGCCGCACGGATTGGCATATCACGCGCAATATTGGCGCAATAATCAAGATCGCACTCCGGATCCTGATTGAAAATATTGATGGTCGGGGGCGAAACCTGGCGCTGCACCGCAAGCGCCGAGAACACCGCCTCGATACCACCCGCTGCACCCAGCAGATGGCCGGTCATCGACTTGGTTGAATTGACGACCAGTTTGCGCGCGTGGTCGCCGAAGGCCGCCTTGACCGCCTCAGTCTCATTCTTGTCGCCCAGCGGGGTGGATGTGCCGTGCGCGTTGACATAATCGATCTGATCAGGATTCATACCCGCATTGCGTAGCGCGTTCTGCATCGAACGGCGCGGTCCGCTCTGGTTCGGCGCGGTGATATGAAATGCATCACCGGAAAGTCCGTAGCCGGCCAGTTCGCAGTAGATGCGCGCGCCGCGCGCACAGGCATGCTCGTACTCTTCGAGAACCACGGCGCCGGCACCTTCGCCAAGCACAAACCCGTCGCGATCGCGGTCCCAGGGCCGGCTGGCGGTAGCCGGGTCGTCGTTGCGTGCAGACAGCGCTCGCGCCGAAGCAAAACCGCCGATCGCCAATTGCGTAATGGTCGATTCGGCTCCGCCTGCCAGCATGACATCGGCATCGCCATACTCGATCAGTCGCGCCGACTCGCCGATGCAGTGATTGCCGGTCGCACATGCGCTGACGCAGGCCAGATTCGGGCCCTTGAGCCCAAACATGATCGACAGATGCCCGGAAATCAGGTTGATGATCGACGCCGGGATGAAAAAAGGCGAGATCCGCCGCGCGCCGCGCTGAAGCATGACCGAATGCATCTCCTCGATCATGTGCAGGCCGCCGATACCAGAGCCGATGTTCACGCCCATCTGCTCGCTGTTGGCATCGTTGACCACGATGCCGCTGTCACGAAATGCCTGCATCCCTGCGGCGATCCCATAGTGAATGAAGAAATCCATGTGCCGAGCCTCTTTGGCCGGCATGTAATCCTCGACCGCGAAGCCCTTGACTTCACCGGCGATGTGGCAGGAAATCGGCAACTTCTCGTCTTCCGGATCGAATCGCGCGATACGAGCGATACCCGACTTGCCCGCCAGCAAGTTGGCCCACGCCTCGTCCACGCTATTGCCTATCGGGCTTACGATGCCCAGGCCGGTCACCACCACCCTGCGTTTGGCCGTTACAAATCCCACTGCTTTACTCCCTGGGCGCCTGGCGCCCCTCAGGCTTTCTTGTGGGAGCTGATGTAGTCGATCGCCTGTTGTACCGTCGTGATTTTTTCGGCCTCTTCGTCGGGGATCTCGGTCTCGAATTCGTCTTCCAGGGCCATCACCAGTTCGACGGTGTCGAGTGAATCGGCACCCAGGTCGTCAACGAACGACGATTCGATCTTGATCTCTGCCTCGTTGACGCCCAACTGCTCTGCGACAATCTTCTTAACGCGCTGTTCGATGTTGTCCATGCTGAAAAACTCCTTCCCGTACGTAGAAATGAAAGCGCGCGAATTCTAGCAGCTTTGCCTCTGCCACCTGCCTGAATTTTCGCGCGCGCAGTCTGCCAGAGGCTCACATGTACATGCCGCCGTTGACGTGAATGGTGCTGCCGGTGATGTATCCGGCTTCGGCACCAGCGAGAAACGCCACCGCCGCCGCCACCTCATCGACCGCGCCCAGACGCCCCAGCGGCACCTGCGCCAGCAACGCTGCGGTCTGCGCCTGGCTCAGGGCGCGTGTCATGTCGGTATCGATGAAGCCGGGTGCGACGCAGTTGACGGTGATGTTGCGGCTGCCGATCTCGCGCGCCAGTGCCCGGCCCAGGCCGGCCACCCCCGCCTTGGCCGCCGCGTAGTTGACCTGACCGGCATTGCCCGCATGCCCAACCACGGACGTCACATTGATGATGCGCCCAGTCTTGGCCTTCATCATGTCGCGCAGAACCGCGCGGCTCAAGCGAAACACGGCGTCGAGATTGGTCTGTATGACAGCCGACCAGTCGTCGTCCTTCATGCGCATCGCCAACCGGTCGCGCGTGATGCCGGCGTTATTGACCAGTATCGAGACGGCGCCGAATGCCTGCTTGATTTCTTCGATGAGCGGCACGATCCGGTCGGTGTGGTTGACATCAAGTTCCCGCCCTCCGCCCCGCACCCCCGCATCACGCAAGCTCGCATCGATCACCGCGGCACCGGCTGCCGTTGTCGCCGTGCCAATCACGATCGCCCCCGCCGCACCGAGGCGCGCCGCAATAGCCTGTCCAATCCCGCGCGAGGCGCCGGTTACCAGCGCCACATTTCCATCAAGTTTCATGCCACAGCCTCCAGGCTTGCGGTGAGTGATTCGGCGTCGTTAACCGCCAAGGCCACTAACTCCGGAGCGATGCGTTTGGCAAGCCCATGCAGAACCTTGCCCGGCCCGATCTCCACCACATGAGTAACGCCAGCAGCCTGCATGGCCTGGATGGTTTCCACCCAGCGCACCGGATTGGCCGCCTGCAGCGCCAGCGCTTCGCGAATCGCGGCCGGGTCGGCATGCATGGCCACGTCGACGTTGTGTATCACCGGCACGGTCGGCACGGCGATGGCGAGTCCCTGCAGACGCTGGCGCAGGTGCTCCGCCGCCGGTTTGAGAAGCGAGGAGTGAAACGGCGCAGATACCGGCAGCGGCAGCGCCCGCTTGGCGCCGCGCGCCTTGGCGACGATGCACGCGCGTTCGACAGCTGACTTCTGCCCGGCAATCACGATCTGCGTCTGGTCGTTGAAATTGACCGCCTCGACCACTTCACCCTGTGCCGCTTCGGCGCAGGCCGCACGCACCGCATCGGCATCTAAGCCCATGATCACCGCCATGCCGCCGGTGCCGATCGGCACCGCCTCCTGCATCGCCTGCGCGCGAAAACGCACCAGAGGCACGGCATCGGCAAAACGCAGTGCGCCAGCGGCTACAAGTGCGGTGTACTCCCCCAGGGAGTGTCCGGCCAGGAGTGCTGCGGGCGGGCCGCCAGATGTCTGCCACGCCCGATACATGGAATACGCCGAAACCAGCATCACCGGCTGCGTATTTACCGTCGCATTGAGCGTTTCGGGCACACCGGTTTCAACCAACTCCCACAGGTCCTGGCCCAGCACCGCGGACGCTTCAGAAAACGTGTCACGCACAATTGCCGAGTCGGCAAAACCCTGCATCATGCCCTGCTTCTGCGAGCCCTGGCCCGGAAATACGATTGCGATTTTCATGTCATCTCCAACAGAATTGCACCCCAGGTAAATCCTCCTCCCACCCCCTCTAACAGCACCCGCTGCCCGCTCTGGATACGACCGGCCCGAACCCAGGTATCGAGCGCCAGGGGTACCGACGCCGCCGAGGTATTGCCGTGTACGTCGACGGTGACCACTAGTTTGTCCAGCGGCATTCTCAGCTTGCGTGCGGTAGCGGTGAGGATGCGCAGATTCGCCTGGTGAGGAATCAACCAGTCGATATCGGCTGCGCTAAGGCCGGCCTTCACGATGACTTCGCGCGCAACCTCGTCGAGTACACGCACGGCAAACTTGAAAACCGCCTGACCATCCATGCGTAGAAACGGGTCGCCCGTGACCGCGCCGCCAGCCAGGTTGCCCGGCACGCTCAAGATACCGGCCTGCGAACCATCGGCGTGCAGGGCCTGGGCCAGAATGCCTGGCGACTCCGAGGCCTTGAGCACCACCGCGCCCGCGCCATCGCCGAAAAGCACGCAGGTGGCACGGTCGCTCCAGTCGAGGATGCGTGAAAAGACCTCGGCACCAACCACCAGCGCACACTTGGCCATACCGCCGCGAATGAACTGGTCGGCAGTCGCCAACGCATAAATGAAGCCGCTGCATACGGCCTGGATATCGAAAGCCGGGCAGCCGCTGACTCCGAGACGCGCCTGCAACAGGCATGCTGTACTGGGAAACACGTAATCGGGCGTGGAGGTGGCGATAATGATGAGATCTATTTCGCCCGGCCCGATACCGGCGGCATCCATCGCGGCGCGTGCGGCAGGTTCGGCCAGCGCGCTGCTGGTTTGTCCCGCTTGCGCCAGATGGCGCATGCGGATGCCGGTACGCTCGCTGATCCAGGCGTCCGAGGTATCGATGCCGCGTGCCGCCAGCGCATCGTTGGTCACCGCCGCGCCGGGTAGGTATGAGCCGGTTCCGGCAATGCGCGAGAAACTCATGTTGTGTAGCTTACGTCTAGGCTACCGCACGTACCGGGGTGCCGCCCGTCGCATGATGCGCGATGCGCCGGGCGATTGCCGCCACGACACCGGCCTCGACCGCATCATAGGCCCGATCCAGCGCTCGTCCAAACGCGTAGACATCCGCCGCGCCATGGCTTTTCACCACCAGGCCATTGAGCCCGAGCAGGCAGGCGCCGTTATAGCGGCGATGATCATAACGACGCCGAAAGCGGTTGATCGCCGGTAGCGCAAACAAGGCTCCTAGTTTGGTGAGCAGATTGCGCTCGAACTCCGCCTTGAGCGAGCGACCGAGCATCTGCGCCAGACCTTCAGATGTCTTGAGTGCGACATTGCCGACAAAACCATCGCACACCACGACGTCGACAGTACCCTTGAAAATGTCGTTGCCTTCGACGTTGCCAAAAAAACTGATTTCCCCGCGCGCATGCGCCGCGCGCAGCAAAGCGGCGGCCTCCTTCACCGTATCGTTGCCCTTGATCTCTTCCTCGCCGATATTGAGCAACCCAATCGCCGGCATCTGCGTGTGTTCGACAGACGACACCAAGGCCGAGCCCATGAGCGCGAATTGATACAGGTGCTGCGGCTTGCAATCAACGTTGGCACCAAGATCAAGCATGTAGGTCGCGCCACCTTTCTGATTCGGCAGCGGCGCGCAAATCGCCGGGCGATCGATCCCGGGCAGCGTACGCAACACAAACGACGAAATCGCCATCCATGCTCCGGTGTTGCCGGCGGAAATGGCAGCCTGCGCGACACCCTGCTTCACCAGATTTACCGCGACATGCATCGACGAATTACGCTTGCGACGCAGCGCCTGGGCAGGCGGATCATCCATGCTTACAACTTCGGTGGCGGCGTGTATCTGCAAGCGCGTCGCCGGGCCCTCCAAATTCCAGCCCAGGCGCTTCAAGGTCTGCGCAATCGGCTCCGGTTGCCCCACCAGTATGACCTTCGCCAAAGGGTGGCGCACGAGGAATTCGAGCGCGGCAGCAACCGTAACGGCTACGCCATGGTCGCCGCCCATCGCGTCGATGGCAACGACCACCGTCATCGCTGCAACCCGGCCGCGAAGCCAGGCAGGATCTTGTTTCCGGCCCCGCGGCGGGCAGCAGCTGCAGCCCGCGTTCGCACATTCATTGCGTGATCCGCTTCTACCTGAGGCACTGCCGGTCAGAAAATTTCGGCAGACAATGTGGTCGATTCCGGCCCGCAACCGCCGGTGTTGCCACTCCCGAGAATGGCTAGCTCTTTGTCTTGACCACTTTGCGGCCGCGGTAGTAGCCGTTTGGGCTGATGTGATGGCGCATGTGCACTTCACCCGTAGTTGGTTCGACCGCCAAGGACGGTGCCGTCAAAAAGTCATGGGCGCGATGCATGCCGCGCTTGGAGGGTGATTTTTTGTTTTGCTGAACTGCCATGATGAACTCCCGGTCACTAAAAATTCAAGCGCGCCACAACAATCTGCCGCCGCTCATTTATCGCTTCTTCTTCAAACCAGCCAACAATGCGAACGGCATTATCTTTTCGCCCGCCGCGCTATCGGCCGGCGGGGCGCATGTTTCATGCATGGGCGCAAACGGCAAGGCCAACAGCAACTCATCTTCAAGCAAGTGCAACAGGTCGAATCTTTCCGATTGCAGCACCGCATCCCATCTGTCGTCGTCGTCCGCGTCCAGCGCCGCTTCGGTGTCGACCAATTCAAAACGCACGCGCGGCGCCAGTTTGACCTCAACCGGATTCATGCAACGCTGGCACTCCAATCTCACCACACCATCAAGGCGCACGCGCAACCCGGGAAGTCCGCGCGGCGAACGCGCGACCTCGACGTGTACCGCGATCGGCGCGAAGTCTTCGACCACCTCTTCATCGAGGCGTTCAAGCAACTCGGACGCCAACATTGCCTCGATGACATTCCGGCGCTCCACGAATCGCCGCGAATCGATGACCCAGTCTTCTGCCTGAGACATCAGGGCGGGATTTTCCACGCCTGCCTTCCGCTTAAAAAACCAAATGTCGAAACGGACTTAAGTCCGCGATTATAGCGTTAATTGCCTTTGAGGTCAAAAGCTTAGCAAGTCCGGCAGCAAAGAACCGCGGCTCCTGCCGCACCTCTCGCACTAGTTCCGGACACGTTCGCAATCCTGTTGCACCAGATCGCGTGTCGAGATCGCCGCCCCTCTCCCGAGTACACAAATCGCAGCGGCCAGATGCCAGCCAGACCAAGTGTGCAGACAGACATTTCGCGTGCGAACAGTGGAATTGAGTACAGTTGCGCTTCGGTGCGTCTTGCACAAACCCGTTCTCCTACCTTGAATGCACCATGCAACCCCTGATACTCGCCTCTACCTCACGCTATCGCGCGGAACTGCTGGCCCGCTTGCGCCTGCAGTTCGAAATCTGCGCCCCCGACGTTGCAGAAGTGTCTTTGCCGGGTGAAGCGCCTGCACAAATGGCCATGCGCCTGGCTCTGGCGAAGGCGCAAGCAGTCGCGCAAAGCAAAGGGCGTGGCCTCGTTATTGGTTCCGATCAGGTCGCCCATTGCAATGGTCAAGTACTTGGCAAACCCGGTAGCCACGTGCGCGCACTTGGCCAACTCAGACTTATGCGTGGCAAAACCACCTATTTCGACACGGCAGTAGCGCTGGTAAACGCATCTAGCGGGCACGAACAGACCGCGCTTGTCACAACTGCTGTGCGATTGCGCGACGCAAGCGATGCCGAAATCGAGGCGTATCTCGCCGCCGAACAACCCTATGACTGTGCCGGCTCGGCCAAATCGGAAGGGCTCGGCATTGCCTTGATGGAAAGTATCGCGGGCGACGATCCGACCGCGCTGATCGGCCTGCCGCTGATCGCGCTTGCGCGCATGCTGCGCGCCGAAAACGTGACGCTGTTTGCAACGGCATGAGCGGCGGCACGCTGTACCTGATACCGGCGGCGATCGGTGATCTCAAGGGCGGCGACCAGACAACGCTGGTCAATGCGACCATCCCCGCAGCTACGCTCTCGGTGCTGCAGGGCCTTGCGACTTTCGCGGTGGAAAATGCGAAGTCCGCACGCGCATTCCTGAAGGCGGCCGCCATTCGCCTGCCGATACAGGAAGTATCCATCACGGAGATCGGCCATGCGCCCGGATCGCAGGACCTCAAACCCCTGATTGAAACGCTGCGCACCGGGCGCGATGTCGGCCTGCTGTCCGAATCAGGTTGTCCTGCGGTGGCGGACCCGGGCGCGCTGCTGGTGCGCATGGCGCATGAGGCTTCGGTCACCGTGGTGCCGCTGGTCGGCCCTTCGTCCCTGTTGTTGGCACTGATGGCGTCCGGCCTGGAGGGCCAGCGTTTCGCCTTCAAAGGCTACATCCCGGTCAAGAATCCGCATCGCGCGAATGCCATTCGTGACCTCGAGGCCCGTTCGCGCACGGCGCGTGAAACCCAGATCGCCATCGAGACGCCATTTCGCAACCAGGCTCTGTTTGAAGCTCTCATCACCACATTGCATCCAGCGACGCGGCTGGCGCTGGCGCTCGACCTGACCTTGCCCTCAGCCAGCAATCGCATGAAAACCGTAGCCGCCTGGCGCCGCGAACCGGCGCCGCTGCTCGCCAAGCGCCAGGCTGTGTTCCTCTTCCTGGCGGCATGAGCCCCAAACGGACTCAATTTGCGCGGTAGGCAGCGTAGGCCGCATCGATGCCGGCGCCGCGCGGCAGTCTGTGGCCCTCGGCAGCCAGCACTGCTTCAAGCGCAGCCAGAGTAAGCAGCACGGTATCACGCCGTGCGTTGTAACCCATCGCGCCGATCCGCCAAATCTTGCCGTGCAAAGGGCCGAATGAAGTGCCAATTTCGATATTGAAATCGTTGAGCAAGGCCAGGCGCGCGCGGTCCGCGTTGACTCCTTGCGGAATCCACACCCCGGTAACATTCGGCATTTTGTGCGCGACGTCGCCGAACACCTTGAGGCCCATCGCCTCGATTCCGGCCACCATCGCACGGGAGGCGTCGGCATGCCGCTTGAATACAGCCGCATGCCCCTCCTTCACAAAAATGCGCGCGCACTCGCGCGCGCCGTACAGCATGGTAGTGGCCTCGGTGTGGTGATTGAGCGCGACATCGCTCCAGTAATCCATCACCATGGCCAGGTCAAAGTAGTTGCTCGAAATCATGCGCCCGACTCCGGGCACATAAGCTGCCGGCCGCACGCCTTCCTCGATATGGCGCCGCCGATAAATCACCTTGGCGAAAGCGTCGCTCAGGGTTACCGGCGACGCGCCTGACGGTCCGGCCAGGCACTTCTGCAGGCCGCCGGTCACACAATCGATTTCCCACGCGTCCACCGGCAACGAGGTGCCGCCGAGTGTGGCTGTCGCATCAACCTGCAGCAACGCGCCGTAACGATGGCAGATTCGTCCGATATGTTCCAGCGGCTGACACATGGTGGTCGAGGTGTCGCCCTGGCATAGCGCCACCAGCTTTGGCGCAAACGACTTGACCGCGGCTTCGATCGCCTCAGGCGTGAACACCGTACCCCACTCGCACTCAATCACCTTGACCTCTGCGCCAACCCGACGTGCGATCTCTGTTTTGAGCTGACCAAAACGCCCGAACGAACATATCAACACGCGGTCACCAGGCTCGATTGCCGACACCATCGCCGTTTCGATCGCGCTGCGCGCCGTGCCGTCGACGATGAAGGACCAGTCGTTGCGGGTTTCAAACACCTGGCGGTAGAGCACCATGGTCTCGCGCATCATCTGACGGAACTGCGGATCGAACTGCCCCAGCAACTGGGCCGACATGGCACGCAGCACGCGCGGGTCCGCGTTGATCGGCCCCGGCCCCATCAGCAGCCGCGGCAATGGATTCAGATCCTCGAGCACACTGGTAGGGTTGGAGAGTGGCGAGATGGGAGGTAGTTGTACAGTCATTGCCAGTTTTGTATACACAATTGGTGATCAAAGTATACAAGACAGCAAAAGGAATCACACTGCGATGGCATGATTAGAATGCCCGCATGAGATTAGTTCTGGCCGCGTTCGCCTTGGGCTGTGCGCTTGTACAAATGCAGGCCAGCCTGCCGGCGGTACCCGCCCTGGCCGCACTTGCTGGCGCCAGCATGGTCGCGGCTGTGTGGTCCACACCTTCGGTGGCCACCGTGCCGGCGCGGGCGACATGGGCCACCGCCGGCGCCAGGCTTTGCTTCGGCCTGCTTTTCGGCATTTGCTGGGCTGCCGCCTACGCCCATGTGCGCCTGGCCGATCACCTCCCGGACGATCTCGAAGGGCGCGACGTCGAGGTGATCGGGATTGTTTCCTCCCTGCCCCAGCACTTCGAACGCGGCGTGCGCTTTGAGTTCAGCCCCGAGCAGGTGCTGACGCCAGGAGCACGTTTGCCGGCCCGCATTCAACTTGCCTGGTACGGCGGGTTCGTCCCGGACGCCGGCCTGCCGAACCCGGTAGTCCATGCCGGCGAGCGCTGGCAGTTCAATCTGCGCCTGCGCAAACCGCACGGCAGCGCCAATCCGCACGGTTTCGACTACGAAGCCTGGTTGCTCGAGCGTGGCATTCGTGCCACCGGCTATGTGCGGCCGCCTCGCACCGAGGCCCCGCATAGGCGGCTGGCCCCTTTCGTATGGTCCCCCGGCACCGCCGTTGATCGCGCTCGCGAAGCCGCGCGCGAACGTTTGCAGCGAGCGCTGGCGGACAGCGCGCATGGCGGCGTCATTGTTGCTCTGGCGGTGGGCGATCAGCGCGCGATCGACAACGACGACTGGCAGTTGTTCAACCGCACAGGCGTTGGGCATCTGATGAGTATTTCCGGGCTGCATGTGACCATGATTGCAAGCCTTGCGGCATTCCTGACCTTCGCTGCCTGGCGTCGCTCGGAGCGCCTGCTGCTGGCGCTGGCGGCGCCACGTGCCGCAGCCGCAGCAGGCTTGATAGCCGCATTCGTGTATTGCCTGATTGCCGGTTTCGCGGTACCAGCGCAACGTACCCTGTTCATGCTGGCGGTCGCCGCCTGGGCAGTTTGGCGCGGCTGGTTCGGCTCTGGCACACGGGTCTTGTCCATCGCCCTGGGTGCGGTTTGTCTTTTCGACCCGTGGGCGCCGCTCTCGCCCGGATTCTGGTTGTCATTTGGCGCGGTTGCGGTGTTGCTCATGGCCGGCGCGTCGCTGGGCGCCCGGGCGCACTGGTTCAAGACCGCCCTGGTTGCGCAACTGGCAGTCACCCTGGGTTTGATTCCGCTGACGCTCGCCCTGTTTCAACAAGTCTCGCTGGCCGGACCATTGGCCAATGCGCTGGCGATTCCGGTGGTGAGTTTTGTAATCACCCCGCTCGCCTTGCTGGCCTGCATGCTGCCTTTTGACTCGATCGCACTTTTCGCGCACTGGGTGCTTGGGCACTTGATGGATTACCTTGGCTGGCTTGGAGCACTTGACTGGGCCGTATGGCAACGCGCAGCACCACCTTTGTGGACCGTGCTGCTGGCACTCTCGGGCATTGTTTGGTGCCTCGTTCCATGGCCCTTGCACTGGCGCGCCCTTGGCATGGTGTGGATGTTGCCGCTGATTGCGCATCCGCCGCCAACCCCTGGCAAAGGCGACCTGTGGGTCACGATCCTCGATGTCGGGCAGGGTCTGGCGGTGGTCGCACGCACCGCCAGTCATACCTTGGTGTTCGACAGCGGCCCGCAATACTCGCCGGAAGCCGATGGTGGCAACCGGGTCATCGTGCCCTACCTGCGCGGCGAGGGCGTGACGCAAATAGACAGCCTGGTGATCAGCCACGACGACAACGATCACACCGGCGGCGCGCTGTCGACTTTGAAAACCGTCCCGACCGGTCTCTTGATCTCGCCGCTGCCGGCCACGCATCCGCTGCTTGCCGCGGCCAACCAGCACCGGCGCTGCGTGGCGGGTGATCGTTGGACCTGGGATGCGGTGAGCTTCGAGTTCCTGCATCCGCAGCGTAGCGACTACGCCGGCCTCGCAGCGATGAAGGACAACGCAAGCAGTTGTGTGCTGGCGCTGCGCGCCCACGGCCGACAGCTACTGTTGCCGGCCGACATTGAACGCGATGTCGAGGCACGCCTGGTCGCGGCCAACTCCACCCTGGCAAGCGAGATTTTGGTGGTCCCGCACCATGGCAGCAAGACCTCGTCAAGCGCGGATTTCCTGGATACGGTCAAGCCTATGACGGCCATCGTAGCCGCCGGCTACCGCAACCGTTTTCGCCATCCTGCTGCGGAAGTGCTGGAACGTTTTCGCGAGCGCGATATCCGCGTGCTGCGCACAGACGAGCGCGGAGCCGTGATGCTGCGCATGGGCGCTGCAGGCACCCGGATCGCCACCCAGCGCGATCTGCACCCGCGCTACTGGCACGGCCGCTGACGCCGTAGCGGCCGACTCGTGCCCGACCCGCACGTGCGACTTGGAGCGCCGCGGGCAACCAAGCCTCAGGCTGCCAGAGCCACCTCCAAAGGATCGGCCGAAAGAGCGTCGATCGCACGGTCGATCATTGGCACGGCGCGGTCAGCCACGCTAGCGGCGCCGCAGCGCAACAGGCCGGCCAGCGCGCCCACGCTCATCTGGCGCATGCGAGTGCCATTGGTGAACAGGTAGAAGGTGCGTTTCGGACTGATCCATGTAAGCTTGTAGAGATTGGGGTCCTGTTCGTCGGAAAACTCGACAGTGGCGCCGCGTGCCAGTTCCAGCACCCGGCATTCGTAGTCGTCGGCACCACTGACCAGGGGCACCGGTTTGAGCGTCGGCACCTCGCCACTTTGGCTCGGCACAGGCAGCGAAGGCACATCGACCACCGCCGTTTTTGCCGCCGCAATCGCTTCAGTATGTGCGCGCATCAGGCGATTGAAGAAAGCCTGACGCTCAGCTTCGGCAACCCCCAGAGCAATCACACCACGCATCAAGCCGCGCACCAATCGGGGCAACATGCCCGCCAGTGATGGTATGTCGGCCCGTCCTTTGGGTTGCACGCTCCAGATCAGATCGGCTGCGAGACTGAGCCGGGATGCCACCGAGTCCTCGGCGGTCAACTTCTTGATGTGCGCCTCCACCACCGCGCGCAACCAAAACGTGGACAGAAACTCGCGCATGAAATCGGGGGTGTCCGCCGTGATACGGGCTGCCAGATCAGCGCGCACGGCCGCATCGGTAGCGGCCAGCGCTTCCTGCTCTGCAAGCCCCTCGGCATGCATATCCGCTGCCTTCTCGGCCGCCGCATGCTCGCGCTTGACCAGCAGGTCGAGTTCCTCAAGTGCGGTTTCGAAAACCGACACGTCGTCCTTGAACTGCACCGCCAGATCGTCGACGACATGCTTGATGCCGCGCATGAATGCGCCATCGTCGACCCGATCGATGGCCGGGTCGGCGCCCGCCTCGGCCATGCGGTCAAGCAGGCGCCGCATCGGATGCTCGCGGCGCGCGAAGAAACTGCGATCAAGGATCGCCGCCTTGACCGCGACAATCTGCAGGCGTGCGATCAGACCTTTGATGTGGTCGTCGATCTTTTTGTCGTTGTGCAGATAATCGAAAACTACCGTCACCAGTTCGATCGTCAATTGATCAAGTGGCGTACCCTGTGTGATCAGCCCGCGGTCGAGTTCACGTAAGAAAGTCGGCGCGAGAGAGCCGGCCCCGGCGCCCAGATTGGCGTCGGTCTGCAGGCGGGCCAAGATTTCCAGGAGCGACTCGCTGGCGGCGATTGGCGCGTCGCCGCTGGCGAAGCGTGCCGGATCGGCCAGCATGCGCAGGCTCTCCACCCGAGCCGACGCCTGACCCTGAGCCAGGCCTGCCAGCAGGCTGGCGATGCCCATCTGTTCGTTGCCCATCGAACTGCCGAGCCAGCCGCTGCGATCGCCTGGCATCGCGCCGTCAAATTGCGACAGGCGCCCGCTTTGCGACAGGGCATTCATGCGCTGTGTCGCACTCATGCCCATCATGCGCTGCGCGGTGCCCATGGGGGCGGCCGTGGCCTTCACGCTATGGCGAATACGCGGCAGGATGTGGTGCGCCACCAGACTCTGGTTGACCGCATGGTAGATCTGCGTGATCGATTTCGACAGGTAGGGCTGAAATGCAGCCAGCAAGGCCTGCTTGACCGCGTCTTCCGCAGGTATATGGTTGCAGGCCAGTTTCAGTGCTTCAAAAATCGCTTCGGGACTGAGCGGGTTGTCGGCATCTTCCAGCGACTCGCGATTGAGCAGCATGCCGAAGCGTGCGCGAATGCCCAGTATTTCATTGTTGTCCACGGAACTCATCACCGTTTTTGCCAGACGGTCGATGGCGATGCCGGTTTCGATGATCGAGTCCGAAACCAATGACAGTTCAATGCCGCCGAAATCGCCCGGACCGGGGCCGGCAGCCGCTTTGGTTTGCGCCGCGGCACTGCCGGCATCGAGGCGTTTGTCGTAGATGGTCTTGAAACTCTCTTCGAACTGGCGCTGGATTTCGGGGCGATGCTGGCGCACCCGCGTCATCGCATCGAGATACACCTGCTGTTCGTCGCGTTTGCAGGTCTTGTCGGCTAGTTGAAACAAGTCTTCATCGATCTTCGCCAATGCACCGGCTATCACCTCGGCCAGGCGTGAACGCGCGATGTCGCAGCACTCGGACAGGAGGCTATTCGCGGCAGTTCGATTCGGTGCTTTCGACGCTTCGTTCATGGGCTATTCCTGCTGCGGAGGAGTGATCGGCATAAATCTATGCCATTGGCATAATGTCGGCGTACTATGCCATTGTCATTGTCTGTCGTCAAGCGATCTCCTTTCCTTCCGTCGCCCCTAAAACGGCCAGATTCGCAAAAACCTGAGACAAATTGTCAAAAAATGTGACGCAGGTCACATTTAGTGTCGCCGCGACATCCCTCGAAGCCTGCGCTTGGCACTGCCCGGACGCTGTATGAATTGAATCCGCGCCACATAAACACGACGAGCGTACAGAAAAGCTGCACAAACTTGAGGTCGGATCGGCCCTTGTCACAGGCACAGGCGTCAGTCCGCCTTGGCGCTGTCAGGTGGCCTTGCGCTGGCGTTCGCTGATCAAGTCACGCAAGGCCTGCAAATTGGCGGCCACTCCGTGCAAATTGGGGTTGACGGCCAACGCCCTCTCGAAATACTCCAGGGCCTTCTCGTAATTCGCAAGGCTTGAGTAAATCTGGCCGTAGCCCGCCAGTGCGCCGAAGTGGTTCGGATTGCGCTTGATCACCTCATCACAGTCGGCCAGAGATTCGCGCAATCGACCCGTGAAATACAGCACTGTGGCACGCTTGTTCCAGGCCTCGGCAAACTCGGGCTTACGGCGAATGATCTCGCCAAAGGTGGCGATGGCATCGTCGGCCGCGCCTGAATTCATCTGCCCCACGCCTTTGGCATACAGCTTGTCGATGCCCGCGTCGCCGCTGCGTGACCATACCTTCCACAAAGCGGCCTCGGCTGCTGCGCGCGCGCCCGCATCTGTATCGGACAACAGCTTCCCCACGGCGTCCGCGTCCCGCATGCGCCCAACCTCGGCCAGGCGCTCAAGCGCCGCACGTCGCACCGGCGCTGCGCTATTTGTCAATTGCTTCAAGGCCTGTTCGCGCGAAAGCGGCGCGATCTGTGCAAACACGGTCGTCATGCAGAGTGCCAGCCCGGCGCACAATGCGCGCACGCGCCACCCGCTCAGGGCCGCTCCGGCGCTCACCGCACCACCTCGCGCA
>JAYVWK010000314.1:0-4531 GCA_043786185.1 Burkholderiales bacterium | reverse complement strand
CGGCCAAGCAGCGTCAAACGCCCACCCACCAGCAGCGTCAGTGTGCCGCCCAGCGTGGCCAGCAAAATGCCGCTGCCCCATTCCCATGGCGTACGCGCCCATTGCGCCAGCGCCAGCCATTGCACGGGCAGAAGCGCCCCCAGCAGGGCCGCGCCCAGCGGCAGCGGCAGCCGGGCGACGCGCCGCTCATGCGGCACCGCGCCTGCCCGCAGCCTTAATTGCCAGGCCAGCGCCAGCCCCGCCAAGGCGCCCAGCAGCGCACCGAGCGGCCCGCGCCACCACAGCGCATCCTCGACGACCGCATCGCGCCAGCTGAAGCGCGCCTGGCCGAAGCGGTCGAAAAGACCCCAGTAGCCACCCATCGCGCCTTCCAGGGCACGCTTCCAGGGCTGATCGAAGGCCTCAATGAGGTTGTAGTCGAGCGCGGCGCCGGGCGCGGCGTGCAACAACTCGCGCACAAAGCGCGCCTGCTCGACCCGCCCTGGCCGCGCCGCGCCGCGCTGGCGCCCGGCCGCCGGCCAGCCGGTCTCACCGACCCACACCGGCTGGCCCGCGAAACGCTGCCGCAGCAGCGCATTCACGCGCAGCACATGGCCTACGGCATCGCGGACGGCCAGCGGATCGTCTTCCCAGTAGGGCAGGATATGCACTGTCACCAGATCGACATGCGCACCAAGCCAGGCGTGGCGCAGCCAGAACTCCCATACGTCCGCATAGGTTACCGGCACCGGCGATCGCTTCCTGACGTAGTCCAAGTGCAGGGCCAGTTGCTCAGGCGGCAACTCGCGCCGCAGCAGCACTTCGTTGCCGATGACCAGAAGCTCCACCGTGCCCCTGAATTGCCGCGCCAGCGACAGCGCGCGCTCCAGTTCCTGCCCATTCTGGATAGCATCGCGCGAGAGCCAGGCACCCAGCCTCACCCGCATGCCGAGCCGCGCGGCGATCGCCGGCAACGCATCCAGCCCATGACCCAGTCCGTATGTCCTCACGCAGTTGGTGAGGGTTTTGAGGATGCGCAAGTCCTCTTCGATCTGCGCCGGCGTTACCCGCGCTTCCAGGGCATGCGGATCGAGCGGCGAGGCGCCCGGGCGCCTGAACGGCGCATAGGAAACACAGGGCAAAACGCCGGCCGTAGCGGCTGGTTCCACAAGCGGCACCGCAAGACCGCGCATAAGCCACCAGCCAAGCACCAAGACAAGCGCTGTCAACTGCGGCAAGAGGGCCCGGCGAAACGAGTTAAGGGTTGATTGCTGCATTGCCGCATATGATGGAGGGTTGGCCGCTGGAGCCTGATGCACGTGCCGCACCGGCATGAAGTTCGGCAACACTGGTGACCTGTAAGCCCAAATTGCAGGTCACGCGTTCAATTGTAGGGTCGCAAACAGCAACAACGCTCCAAAAAAACACTGAATCAGCCCTTGTATTGCCGCTTGTCAAACGGCGGTCTTGATTTGTTTCGCTACGACACAAAAGCGAATCTCGTTCCATCCCGACATATTCAGTGCCTCCTGCGGACCGCTCTCCATCACCATGCCTCAAACCCTAGCAAGCTCCCCGTCCGCGCGTCCTGCGTGGCGCAGCGGCTTCGCACTGCTGCTTGCCGCCCTGATGGCGCTGGCCAACTACTTTCTGTGGGGCTGGACTGCCGCGCCGATGGCCGCACCCGACATCACACCGCGCGTCAATGGCCTGGCTTACGCGCCGTTCGCGCGCGCGGACGCACCCGGGCAGCGCCACAGCGCAGCCACCGCGCTGATAGACGCCGATTTTCGGCAATTAGCCGGCATCACCGGAGAGATCCGTACCTACACCGCGGCGCAACTGCCGCAACTGCCGGCCTTGGCCGAACGCCACGGCTTGCGCCTGACTCTGGGTGCATGGCTTAATCGCGACCTCATTGCCAATGAACGCGAACTCGCCGCAGCGCTTGCCGCTGCGCGCACGCACCACAACATCACCCGACTCTTGATCGGCAACGAATCGGTTCTCAAGGGTGACTTGACGCCCGCGCAATTGAGCGCTTACTTGAAGCGTGCGCGGGCCGTGGCGCGGGTTCCGGTGTCCAGTGCCGAGCCCTGGCATGTGTGGATCAAGCATCCGGAACTGGTCGATGCGGTCGATTTCATCACCGTCCATCTGCTGCCCTACTGGGAGGGTGTGGGGCAGGACACAGCGGTCGACGAGGCGTTCGAGCGCCTGGCGCGCGTGCGTGCGCGCTTTCCCGGCAAACCGATCTTAATCGGTGAAACCGGCTATCCCAGCAGCGGCGACACCATCAAGCGGGCGCGTCCGACGCCGGCCGCCCAGGCTTCATACGTAAGGCAATTCGTCGACCGCGCGCGCCTGGATAAGCTCGACTACTTCCTGATCGAGGCTTACGACCAGCCCTGGAAAATAGGTGAGGAAGGCCGCGCGGGCGCCTATTGGGGTTTGTTCGATGCGGCGCGTGTGCCCAAGTTCGCCTTTCAAGGGGCGATCGAACCCGACCCCTACTGGCGCACCAAGGCGCTCTACTCCTCAGGCGCGGGCTTGCTGTTCCTGCTGTGGTTCTTGCGGCGCGCCGCCACCGCGAATCTGCGTCCGCTGGCGCAGGTCGCATTCGCCGCCACCGCGCAGGCCGTGCTGTCGTTCGCCACCGTGTTGCTGACCCTGCCTTTGCTGCACTACATGGGCGCCGCCGACTGGGTGATGCTCGGATTGCTGATCCCCACCTCGATGGTGATGGTGGCGATCATGCTGGCGCACCTGTTCGAATTCGTCGAAATTTTCTGGGACGGCAGCCTGCGCCGGCGCTTTGCGCCGCTGCCGCTGGCTGCCGCGGCGCGCCAGCCTTTCGTGTCGATTCACCTGGCCTGCTGCAACGAGACGCCAGACATGGTGATCGCCGCCATCAGGAGCCTGGCCGCACTTGACTACGAATCCTATGAGGTGTTGATCGTCGACAACAACACCACCGATGACGCGCTGTGGCACCCGGTGCGCGACTTCGTCGCCGGCCTGCCCGCGCGCTTTCGTTTCATCCACCTGCCCACCTGGCCAGGCTACAAGGCCGGCGTGCTCAATTTCGCCCTGGCGCAGGCCGACCCGCGCACCGAACTTGTCGCCGTGGTCGACGCCGACTACGTGGTGCGACCGCAATGGCTGGCTTCACTGATCGGCCATTTCGACGATCCACAGGTCGGCATCGTGCAGGCGCCGCAGGCACATCGCGACTGGGGCGGGCAGATATTCCGCCGCATGATGAACTGGGAATACGAAGGATTTTTTCGCATCGGCATGCACCATCGCAACGAACGTGACGCCATCATCCAGCACGGCACCATGACCCTGATCCGCGCCAGCGCATTGCGCCGCCACGGGCAATGGTCGGAATGGTGCATGTGCGAAGACACCGAACTGGGCTTGCGCCTGATGCGCCACGGCGTACGCACCATCTACGTCGACCAGGTAATGGGCGAAGGCCTCACGCCGGACAGCTTCGCGGCCTTCAAGCGGCAGCGTAGCCGCTGGGCCCAGGGCGGCATGCAGATCTGCAAGGCGCACTGGCGCGCCCTGTTGGGTGCCGGCCAACTCAGTTTCGGCCAGCGCTATCACTTCCTGGCCGGCTGGCTGCCGTGGATCGGCGATGCCCTGCATCTGGTGTTTGCGCTCGCAGCGCTGCTGTGGACCGTCGGCACGCTGGCGCTGCCACAGGCATTTCCGCTGCCGATCACTCTTTTCATGCTGCCGCTGGCCGCTTTTTGCGTGGCCAAATTGCTCATCGGGCCGCTGCTTTACTGGCGCCGGGTGCCGTGCTCCGCAGGCAATATCGTCGGCGCGGCAATCGCCGGCATGGCGCTTTCGCACGCCATCGCGCGCGGCGTGCTGGCCGGGCTGTGGCACCGCGGCGGCGTGTTCACGATCACCGCCAAAGGCGGACGGGCCGCGCTTGCGGTGCCTTCAGCCGGCGGCTTCATCGCACGGCTTGCCCACCTGCTGGCACCGGCGCGCGAGGAAGCGCTGCTGCTGTCGGGCCTGGCATGCGCGATCGCCGCGATCGGCTTCACACGCAGTACCGGGCACCTTGAATCCGCGCTGTGGATGCTGATGCTCGCGCTGCAATCGCTGCCCTATGTTGCCGCGCTTGTGTGCGCCTTTGCGGCGGCGCTGCCCGAACGCGCTGCCGGCATTGCCGGCCATGGCACCAGCGTGGATACCGACAACCGGCTGCGGGCGCAGCCATAGCGCGCCTTTCTACGCCACCCGCTGCGCGCCCGGCCGCCCTGCCTCGACCACGAAGCTGGCGGCAGTGGCGAGTCTGGTTTTCCGCTGGCGCACTGTATCGATCACTCGCAGGTGCGCGGTGACGCGCCGACCCTTGACTTCGAGCACGGTATAGCCGCGCTGGTCACTCTTGCCAAAGCGGATATGCGGGTTGTCCTGCATGACGCGGTCGGTGCGCGTCTGCGGCCAACTCGGGCTGGTGATCGAGGTGCCGACGATCTCGGTGGCTACGACCGGCGATTGGGCGTCATCGAAATCGAGCTTCAGG
>JAYVWK010000313.1:0-2587 GCA_043786185.1 Burkholderiales bacterium | reverse complement strand
GGCGTGCGCGGATTTCGTCGCGCGTGGCCGCCAGGTCGGTGGCGCTGCGTGCGCTCAGGTACAGATTGCAGCCCTCCTCGGCCAGGCGCAGCGCGATCGCGCGGCCGATGCCCCTGGATGCGCCGGTGACCAATGCGCGCTTGCCTTGCAGCTCAAGATTCAAGGGTTGTTTCACCGACCAGCCCGGCTTGCCCCGTACCAGCAGCGGGTCCGGCTACGGTTGCTTTAATTTTTGGAAGCTTGCATCATACGAGCTTTGCAATTCAGGGTAAACCTGCCGTCGCCACACACAATTGGCCCGCACCGACGCAAGCCAAGGTTTTCAACACGAGGAGATTTGTCATGCAGAAGAACAGCATCGATTCACCCGACGTTGGCAGTCCATTGGCCGACGGCGAACGCCGCAGGGGGTTTTTGCGTGGTGTGGCCGGAGTGACCGCAGGCGCCGCCATTGCGGGTTTTCCGGCGATTGTGCGTGCGCAAAGCCAGCGGCGCTTCCTGCGCCCGCTGGTTGCGGGGCTCAATTCCAAGCAGGGCGATCCATCCTACAACTCGATCGCCGGGATTTCGAAAATCCTGCGTGAAAAATACGATGTGCAGATGGAGGTGCAGGTCCATCCGAGCTCTTCGCTGGGCACCGACATCTCGCAACTGGAGGCGGTGCAGACCGGCTTCATCGACATCACCTCCAATGTGACGGCGCAGTTTTCGAATTTCTCCAAGGCCTTCGACTTCGTCGACCTGCCCTACGCGATCACCAACTGGGACATGGCGCTGCGCCTGTTCAAATCCGACCTGTGGCGCACGGCGGCGGCACGTTTCGAGAAGGAAGTGCCGGCGTTGAAGGTGCTGCCGCCGGTGGGCGGAGGCGGATTCCGCCTGCTGTGGAACGGCAAGCGCAGCCTGAAAAATGCGCCCAACGATGTCAACGGGCTCAAGTTTCGCACCACCAACTCGCAGCTTGAAATCGGCCTGGTGCGCGCCTGGGGCGGCAATCCTTCGCCGCTGGCCTGGACCGAGACCTACAACGGCCTGAAAAACGGCGTGATCGACGGCATCCATGTGCAACCGATCTGGACCTTCACCTTCAACATGCACGAAGTGCTCAAGTTCGCCACCGCGGTCGATGCGATATTCGCGGTGCAGTTCCAGGTGATGAACAAGAACACCTGGAACTCGATGCCTGCGGCCATCCAGAAGGCCTTCATGGCCGCGGCCCAGGATGCGGCCGACCTCGCCAACAACGAAGATCGTGCCCTGGAATCGCAATTCACGCAGAAATTGAAAGACGCCAAGATGGACATCTACGTGCCATCGGCGGCGGAACGCCGCGTGTGGCAGGCGCCTGGCGAGGCGCTGTGGAACACCCTGGGCAAGGATATCGATCGCGGCTATCTGAAGGACATGGTCGCGTTGCGCTGAACCCTCGTTTGTCCTGAGGCCGCCGTGCGCACCGCGTGGGGCGGCGCCCAAGTTCCTTCACACCGGGTCTTATTTTGGATTTTTTGCGCCGCAGTATCGACATGATCGATCGCCTTGCCATCTGGCTGGCGGTGCTTCTTTCGTTTGTAATTCTGTTCGTTACGCTCGACGGCGTGTTCTTCCGTTTCGTCCTTAATGACTCTCTGCAGTGGTCCGACGAGGTCGCGGTGTGGTGCATGATCTGGATGGTCTGGCTGGGCGCCATCAGCATCATGCGCAAATGGGAGCATGTGCACATTCCGGTATTCCTGCGCCTGTTGCCGGTGCCCGTGCGCATGTTTTTCGTGCCCTTGGCCAAGATACTCACATTGGTCTGCCTGGGCGTGATCGTGTGGTACGGGATCGCGGTGTTTCAGGGTTCGTTCCACATTCGATCGCCGTCCACCGGCATCTCCACCAAGTGGGTCAAGCTGGCCATCCCGGTCGGTGCGGCCTTCATGGCCTTGTGCCTGATTCTCCTGATCAACGAGGACATCCGCCGTATCCTGCGCGGCGAGCGCAAATATTTCGAGGACTACGGCTCGATGGAACTGCCGGCCGAGACACGCGAATGAGCGTCGCTCCCCCAGGCTTGACGCACGGACGAATATAGGGATACCAACATGGAACTGGTCAGCCTTTACCTGTTCTTGCCACTCGGCGTATTCATCGTGCTGGGCGTGCCGATCGCTTTCAGCCTGGCCTTGTCCTGCGCGCTGTTCCTGCTGTTTTCAGGTACGCGTATTCCCAGTCTCGTGATCGTGACCGAGATGTACAGCGCGCTCGATTCGCCGGGCATGCTGGCGCTGCCGATGTTCGTGATTGCCGGCGAGCTGCTCAACCGCTGCAACCTCACCGACCGGCTGATAGCCGTGGCGCAAGCGCTGGTGGGTTGGATTCGCGGTGGCCTGGCGCACGCCTCGGTGGTTGGCAGCATGTTTTTCGCCGGCATTTCCGGCTCGGCCATTGCGGATGCGGCCTCGATCGGCCCGATCATGATCCCGTCGATGGTCAAGGAAGGCTACCCGCGGCCCTTCGCCGGCGCGATCGTGGCGGCGGCCAGCGTGATCGGCCCCATCATTCCGCCCTCGATTCCGCTGGTGATCATCGGCGGGCAATTGCAGAT